>JANYHP010000197.1 GCA_025359005.1 Hyphomicrobiaceae bacterium
GCGCATCTGACGTTTGGTACCCGTTTGCGGCAAGACTGGTGACCAAACGTCAGATGCAAAAGCTGCACTAGAAACCTAATGTTGCTAGTGTTCCTTATGGCGCTGACATTTGCTCACCGACATGCCGCGAAGGGAAGCAAATGTCAGCGCCGGAACACTAGCGGGAACGCAGACGCCCCGGAGCCTTTCGGTCCGGGGCGGGCGCTAAGAGTTGCGGATCGCAGCGATCAGCCGGCGGCGGCTTTCTGGACGGCGGCGGCGATGTCGTCGACCACCTGGTTGACGAGTTGTTGGTTGTCACCTTCCGCCATCACGCGGATGACCGGCTCGGTTCCCGACGGCCGGATCACAACGCGACCCTTGGTGCCGAGCCTGGCCTTGCCGCTGTCGATGGCCTTGATTACGGCGTCTTTCTCCAGTGGCTTGCCGTTGGCGTAGCGGACGTTCTTGAGCACTTGCGGCAGGCGCTCGAACCGGCTGCACACTTCGCTGACGGGTTTGCCTGTCTGCACCACGACGGCCAATACTTGCAGCGCGGAGACGAGGCCGTCGCCGGTGGTGGTGAAATCCGACAGCACGATATGGCCGGACTGCTCGCCGCCGAGATTAAAGCCGTGCTTTCGCATGTGCTCGACGACGTAGCGGTCGCCGACCGCAGTGCGGGCCATGGTCAGGCCCAGGTCGCGCAGATAATGCTCAAGGCCGAGGTTGGACATGACGGTTGCCACGATGCCGCCGGCGGCGAGATTGCCGCGCTTATGCCAGCTCTCGGCGATCACGGCCATGATCTGGTCGCCGTCGACCACCTGGCCCTTTTCATCGACGATCACCACGCGATCGGCGTCGCCGTCGAGCGCGATGCCGATGTCGGCGCGGACTTCCCGCACCTTGTCGCACAGGGTCTGCGGCGCTGTGGAGCCGCATTTCAGATTGATGTTGGTGCCGTTGGGATCAACGCCGATCTTGATGACCTCGGCGCCGAGTTCCCACAGCGCATTGGGTGCCACCTGATAGCCGGCCCCGTTGGCGCAGTCGATGACGATGCGCAGGCCATCGAGCCGGACGTCCCGCGGCAGCGTCCGCTTGGCGAATTCGACGTAGCGCTCCTGGGCGCTTTCGACGCGCTTGGCGCGTCCGATATTCTCGGCTGAAACCATCAGTGTGTCGGACGGCCCGGCGATCATGGCCGCCATGCGGTCTTCCATCTCGTCGGACAGCTTGTAGCCGTCGGGATCGAAGAACTTGATGCCGTTGTCGCGGCTTTCGTTGTGGGACGCCGATATCATAACGCCGAGGTCGGCCCGCATGGACCGCGTCAGCATGGCAACGCCGGGTGTCGGCACCGGTCCGAGCAGGAAGACATCAACGCCGGCCGCGGTAAAGCCCGAGGTCAACGCGGTCTCGATCATGTAGCCAGAAAGCCGCGTGTCCTTGCCAATCACCACCCGGTGGCGATGCTGGCCGTTGCACGAGAAGAGACGCCCCGCAGCCATGCCCGCCTTGAGCGCTACCTCGCTCGTCATTGGATATGTGTTGGCGAGACCACGGATCCCATCCGTGCCAAAAAGACGTCGTGTCATGTCAACCCTCGTTCTACTGCCGCCCCGAAACAGCACATCATTGCAGCGCCTGCGTGACGCGCCATTCCCACCCCGAAGGACACGTCCGCGACGTCGAAAGCTGCCGCCGTGGTTTACCCGCGGCGGTTGCCGACGGCGTGTCCGCTGGTGCCTCATGGTCTCATGGTGCCGTCTGGAGGCTGTTCGATCGTGCCCAGCAAGCTGCATACCAGATTTCTTAAGAAGTGGTAAATTTACATCGGTTTGGCGTCCGCTCTCATCGGCTTTTGTTGTCAAATCATCCGTGGGGCGACAGCGGCCTCGGCTTCGGCTTAAATGCGATCTTGAGGGCGTGGCGAAGGGGTTGAGGACACACTGTGCGGCGTATATTCAGGCGGGACACCGTCGAGGGCTGGTTGCTGCTGTTGCCGGCGATGGCGTTCCTGGCCGCCTTTACGCACTGGCCGGTGGTTGCGACCCTTATCGACAGTTTCTATTCGACACCGAAGTCGCGCCGGCCCAGCCGCTTCGTCGGGCTGGATAACTACCAGCAGATGGTCGGCGATCCGGTGTTCTGGAAGGCGGTCAGCAACAATCTGTGGTTTGCGCTCGGCACCATACCGTTAGCCATCGGGTTAGCGCTGCTGATGGCTGTGCTGGTGAACGATCGCCTGCGTGGGCAGACGTGGGTGCGCATGGCGTTTTTCACCCCCACCATCCTGCCGTTGATCGCGGTCGCCAACATCTGGCTGTTCTTCTATACGCCGCAATACGGCCTGCTGGCGCAGGCGCTGGGTGTGTTCGGTCTCGGCGACCGCAACTGGCTCGGCTCCCAGGAAACGGCCCTGGCCTGCGTGACCGCCGTTGCCGTGTGGAAAGAGGCCGGTTTCTTCATGCTGTTCTATCTGGCGGCGCTGCAACAGTTGCCGCCACAGCTCGCCGAGGCGGCGGCCCTTGAAGGTGCGTCGCGCTGGACCTACTTCCGCCGCGTGCAGCTGCCACTGCTGATGCCGACGACGCTGTTCGTGCTCGTCAATGCGGTCATCAACGCTTTTCGCATGGTCGACCATATCGTGGTGCTGACCAAGGGTGGGCCAGACAACGCCTCCACCTTGCTGCTCTATCACATCTATCAGGTCGGCTTTTCCTATTGGGATACGGGCTATGCCGCGGCACTGACGGTCGTGCTGCTCGCCACGCTCGCAGCCATCGCCATCCTGCAATACGGCGTTCTCGAACGCCGCATCCATTACCGGTGAGCCGGAGCGCGATCGGAAAGGCGGCAAACGGTTTTCCGACCATTCGCGCGACCAAGGAAAGAGTTCTTATGGAGCGTCCCAACCCTTATGCACCCACCGGCTTCTCGCGCGGCATCGAGACCTTTGCTGCGTGGTTGCTTGCCGCGCTTTGGGTGCTGCCGCTGGCCTACGCGGTGTGGACCGCATTCCACCCGTCCGAATACGCCGCGCGCTTCGAGCTGACGGCGCCGCTGACCTTGGAGAATTTCTCGCGCGCTTGGGTTGCGGCGCCGTTTCCGCGCTATTTTCTCAACACCACGATCCTCGTGGCGCTGATCCTCGTCAGCCAGATCACGCTCGGCACGCTCGCGGCCTTCGCCTTCGCGCGCTACACGTTTCCCGGCAGCGCCATCGCGTTCGCCCTGGTGCTCGCGCAGTTGATGATCATGCCGGACGCGCTGCTCGTCGAGAATTACAAGACCATGGGCAAGCTCGGGCTCATCGACACCATCCCGGCAATCGCACTTCCATACGTGGCGTCGGCGTTCGGCATCTTCCTGTTGCG
>JANYHP010000261.1 GCA_025359005.1 Hyphomicrobiaceae bacterium
GTGACGACATCGCCCGCTTCCAGAACCATGAACTGCGAGATGTAGTGCACCAGGTGCGCGATCGGGAAAATCATCGTCTTGGTGTTGCCGGTCTGCATCCGCTTGCCATTGACGTCGAGGAACATCGGCAGCGCCTGCACATCCTTGATCTCGTCGGTGGTCACGAGCCAGGGACCAAGTGGACCCGACGTCTCAAAACTCTTGCCCTTCATCCACTGGCCGCCGCGCTCCTGCTGCCAATAGCGCTCGGACACATCATTGCAGACGGCATAGCCCGCGACATACGACAGCGCGTCCTTCTCTTCGACATAGCGCGCGCGACGCCCCATCACGAACGCGATTTCCACTTCCCAATCGAGCTTCTTCGACTCTTTCGGGATCATCACGCTGTCGTGCGGACCGACGAGACAGTTGGCGAGCTTGTTGAACAGGATCGGTTCGGCGGGGATCGGCGAGCCGGTCTCTTTCGCATGGTCGGCATAGTTGAGCCCGACGGCGATGAAATTGTGCACGCGGCCGACCGGCGCTCCGAGGCGCACGCCCTTCGGCGCTTCCGGCAACGTTTTGGTGTCGATCTTGCGCAGCTTATCTAGGCTTGCAGGCGACAACGTTTCGCCAGTGATGTCGGCCACATGCGCACTCAAATCGCGGATCGTGCCGGCGGCGTCGACAATACCGGGCTTCTCGGCGCCAGGGGCGCCAAAACGGACGAGCTTCATGGGTGTCTCCCTTGTGTGTTTCCGATTCCATGACTAGGCGGTCGCCGCGCGGCCGTCTACCGCGGGCATGCGCGGCTGCGTTGCGCTACGATGCGTGACCTGCTGTGCGAAACGAGTTGCCTCCAGCAAGCTCCCGCGCCCATGCTCGTGGCAGTAAGCCCATGCCGACAGCAACAAAATGCGAACATTCGGCACCCGTTCGAGCGACCGACGACCCGACACTGACAGCGTCGCACCATCAACAGCAGCGGCTTGGCAGTTCACCGAAATACACCTATGCCTCTGAGGCCGGACGTGTCGCGGCGCGCGCGAACATTAGCCGGACGGAGAGAGCGAGCTTGCAATTTCTGCGACCGCCGCGTTCCAAAACACGCCGAGCAAGGACAGCCGCACGAATGAAACACGAGCCGACCCTGGACGACGCCGACGCCGAGGCAGCCATCGCCGCGGTGAAAGCGGCCCTCAAGGCCCGTGGCAAGACCGGCGCCATCGCCGTCGTCGACAGCCACGGCGAGACACTGGCGGCCCTCCGCCAGTCCGGCGCCGCATTCAGCACGCTGCCGATCGCGACCAACAAGGCCTACACCGCCGCACGGCTAAGGCGACCGTCAGGGGACGTGGGCCGCGCGGTGCGGCATGCCGAAACCGGCTACGACATCGGCTACTTCTCCGACCCGCGCTACGTCGGCTTCGGCGGCGGCATCCCGGTCATCAAGGATGGCGCGGTGCTCGGCGCTGTCGGCGTGAGCGGGCTCACCCAGGCCGAGGACGACGAACTGGCCCGCATCGGTGCCGCAGCCATTGCGCTCGCCTGATCCACACACGTGCAATTTCCTTAACCGCCATCGGAGTTTTTCATGCAGCAGTTTTCCTTGAGGGGCCGGGTAGCGCTGGTGACTGGATCATCGCGCGGGCTCGGACTTGCGATGGCGACAAGCCTTGCCGAGGCCGGTGCGCTCGTCGTGCTGAACGGCCGTAGCGCCGCGTCGCTCGAGGGCCAAGTGGCCGCGCTGAAGGCGAAGGGCTTGCACGCCGACCTCGCCGTATTCGATGTGGCAGACGCGGCGGCCGGGCGCACGGCCATCGATCAGATCGCGGCCAAACACGGGCGGCTCGATATCCTGATTGCCAATGCCGGCATGAACCATCGCGTGCCGCTGGAAGACTGGACGGGCGCCGATTGGGACACCGTGCAGGCGACCAACCTTCGCGCGCCCTTCCTGCTCGCCCAGCGCGCCGCCCACCACATGAAAAAGCGCAAGCACGGTCGCATCATTTTCACCACCTCGATCACCGGCATCCAGGGCCGCGCCACCATCCACGCCTATGTGGCGTCGAAGGCAGGCCTTGCGGGCTTGACGCGCTCGCTGTCGGCGGAACTCGGCGAGGACGGCATCACGGTGAACTCCATCGCCCCCGGCTATTTCGAGACGGAACTGAATGCGCCGCTGCTCGCCGATAAGGTCTTCGTCGATCGGATCGCCGCGCGCACGGCGGTCAAACGCTGGGGCAAGCCATCGGAACTGGGCGGCGCGGCAGTCCTGCTGGCGTCGGACGCTGGCGCCTACATCACCGGCCATCAGATCGTCATCGACGGCGGCCTGACCACGGCGCTGTGAGCGGCTTGGGATCGAGCGTGTTGCGCGATAGGCAAGGGGCGCTGGCCCCTTCCCGCCAAAGGCCTTGATTGACAGCTGCGCCGTCGGGGGGCCTTCGGAAACCGATCTGGGGTGGACGTGGCAAGAGCCGAGCAATAGGTGCGGGTGCAGGGCGGCCAGCCCTGCTCGGGGATCGCAAGGGGTGAAACCCCTTGCATCGCCCGATAGGGCGAATGTCTCGCAGCATAGGGAACCAATCCATGACGCTGGAATTCCTGATCACTTCGTTCATCATCGTGGCATCGCCCGGCACGGGCGCACTTTATACGCTGGCGACCGGTCTTTCGCGCGGGGGACGGGCGAGCGCGGTGGCGGCGTTCGGCTGCACGCTCGGCATCGTGCCGCATCTGCTGGCGGCGATTGCCGGACTGGCGGCGGTGCTGCACACCAGCGCGATGGCATTCCAGGTTTTCAAGTACGCAGGCGTCGCCTATCTGCTTTTCATGGCATGGCAGACACTGAAAGAGCATGGGCCGCTGTCGGTCGCCGACGATGTCGCAGAACGATCGGATGCGCAGGTGATCGCCCACGCCGTGCTGATCAACATCCTCAATCCCAAGCTGTCGATCTTCTTCATGGCATTCCTGCCGCAGTTCGTCAGCGTGGCCGATGTTGATCCGGTGCCGAAGATGCTGCTGTTGAGCGGGGTGTTCATGCTGATGACGTTCGTTGTGTTCGCGATTTATGGCGCGTTCGCTGCGTCCGTGCGCGATCACGTTATCAGCCGCCCGCGTGTTTTGACGTGGATGCGCCGCTCGTTTTCGGCAGCCTTTGTGGCGCTCGGGGCGAAGCTGGCTGTAGCCGAGCGCTGACGATGCCCACAAGCACGACACCCAAGAGCACTGACCCCATGAGCATCGAAGACGCCATCACCGGCCGACGCAGCATCCGCGCCTATCAGGATCGCCCCGTGCCACGCGCGACGATCGAGAAAATCCTCCGTGTCGCGTCGCGCGCACCATCAGGCACCAACGTACAACCCTGGCACGTCTACGTGCTGGACGGCGCGCGCAAGGCTGCGCTGACCGCGGAACTGACGCGCCTGCACGCGGCCAACGCGCCCACCGAGCGCGAGTATTTCTACTACCCGGAAAAGTGGCGTGAGCCGTGGCTGGCGCGGCGCCGGGCCTGCGGGTTCGGGCTCTACAAAACGCTCGGCATCGCCAAGGGCGACACGGCCCGCATGCATGCCCAGCACGCGGAGAACTGGCGCTTCTTCGGCGCGCCCGTCGGATTGATGTTTACGGTCGACGCGGATCTGGAAAAGGGCAGCTGGCTGGATATCGGCATGTTCATCCAGTCGGTCATGCTGGCAGCGCGCGGCGAGGGGCTGGAAACGTGCCCGCAAGCGGCATTCGCTTATCAGGCCCCGGCGACGAAGCGTATCGTCGGCATTCCCGATACTCAAGTGCTTGTGTGCGGCATGTCCCTCGGCTTCGAGGACACGAGCGCCGTGGTCAACAGCTTCGTCACCGAGCGCGAACCACTCGAAAATTTCGTGACGTGGGTGGATTGAGGGGCCTCAACCCGACCAGCCGGGGCCGAGGATCTGGGGCGGCAGGTCGCGGCCGCGGCGCACCGCGATGATCTCGATGGGCTTGGCCACACCACGCACTTCGATGCTCTCGCCGCTGCCCCGCGCTTCCGTCCAGCCGGCAAAGTCCGCCACGTCGCGCGAGATGATGAGCTGGCAGTTCTTCTGCTTGGTCAGCGCTTCGAGGCGGCTCGCGGCATTCACCGTGTGGCCGATCACCGTCATGTCGACGGCTACGCCCCAGCCGATGCGGCCGAGCAGCAAGGGGCCGGCATGAATGCCGATACCGACGCGCATCGGCTCGACCAATTCGTCCGCCAGCCGCGCATTGAAGTGATCCAGCGCCAGGTCGATGGCGCGGGCGGCTTGCAAGGCTTGCCGGCAGCCGGCTTCCGGACCGTCCGCGCGGCCGAACACGGCAAGCAGCCCGTCGCCGAGGAACTTGTCGATGACGCCGCCGTTGGTGGTGATCGCACGGCCGGTTGCGGCAAAGAACTCGTTCAGCAGATAGACCACGTCATAGGGGAGTTTCTGCTCCATATGATGGGTGAAGTTACGCACATCGAGAAACATCAGCACGAGAACGCGCTCGACGCCGCCCTGCTCGGCATCGGCAGCATCGAGCGCCGCCCCGGTGGCGGTCACGCCCCGCAACAGCCGCGCGACGGTGATGTTTGCGCGGGGACGCACCTGGCAGGCGAGCCGCACGTTCGACGGCGCATCGATGCTCGCCAGCGTGGCCTGCTCGGACACGTCCGGCGGCGGCAGCTTGGTGGCACCAGCATCGATGCGCACGCGGCAGGTAGAGCAGCGGCTGCGGCCGCCGCAGATGGCCGCGTGGGCGATGCCGTGCTGGCGGGAAATTTCCAATAGTGTCGGGCCGATCGGCGTGGTGATCACCGGCCCCCCCACGTAAGTAACCGTGATGCGCGGCCCCGACTGCGCCCGCCAGACGAACCAGGCGATGGCACCGGCAAGGCCCGTCAGGGCGAGCGCCGCGCCGGCGCGAGTAACATTTCGCCACTGACCGAGACGCAGCTCGCCGGCCTCATCCGGCCAGCCGGTCAGCGCCTTGACCTGATCGAGACCGCCCGTAACCGCGCCGAGCGCGACCACCTCGCGGCCCGCCACCATAAAGCCCGTCAGCGCCGCCAGCGGCATGACAACAGCCGCAACGAGCAACAAGGGCTCATAACGCTGGTAGCGTGGATCGACGCGCAGCCATGACCGGAGACCGGCACACCCGTGCACCCACACCATGGCGACCAGCGCCGTCTGCGTCAGCGCCTGCCCGGGCCACACCCGCGACAACACGTAGAGATAGCTGTCGGAAACGCCCAGCATCGAGGCAGCGCCGTGTGTGTCGACGATATGCGGCAACAACAGGAACGGGATCAGCAGACCGAGCCCCGTCAACACGGCCTCGGTCGGCTCCATGCGCCACGTTGTCCGCCGTGCGATCTTGGCGAGGCCGAGCGCGATGTGCACACCAAGCGCCCCGCCGAGCAGCGCCATGCCGGGGATGGACCGCTGCACCAGCACGCGCCAGTGCTGCACCACCAGCATGGTATCCAAGCTGACGAGACCGAGCGCATGATTAACCAGATGCAGCAGCGTGAAGCCGAACAGCACCATGCCACTGGCGAACCGCAAAGTCTGAGCCGTATCGCCACGCATCAGGAAGTCCACAGTCCTTGCACCATGCTGTCTCGTCACACCCTTGCCGCGTCTGGCAGCGTCCGGGTCACGTTATAGGCGCGGCCCCGCGGCCCGGTCCAGCGCGGCCCAGAAATGATCATGAACAGCCGGTGGCTGCGCGCCCTACCCGCGGCGGCCGAACAGCCGTTCGATGTCGGCGAGCTTGAGTTCCACGTAGGTGGGGCGGCCATGGTTGCATTGGCCGGAGAACGGCGTCGCCTCCATGTCGCGCAGCAGGGCGTTCATCTCGGCCGGCGTCAGGCGGCGCCCGGCGCGCACGCTGCCATGGCACGCCATGCGCGAGGCCACCGCTTCGAGGCGCTGCTTCAGCGCCGTCTTGCCCCGATCGGCGAGGATGTCGCGCGCCAGATCCTTCACCAAGCCTTGCACGTCCGTTTGGCCCAGCAGTGCCGGCGTCTCGCGCACCGCCACCGCTTCGGCGCCGAACGCTTCCAGCGAGAGGCCCAACTCTGCAAGTTCCGATGCCGCGTCTTCCAACGCCGCCACCTCGGCTGGGTCGAGCGTGACGATCTCGGGGATCAACAGCCCCTGGCGCTTGACGCCACCTTCGGTGAGCGCCGCCTTCATGCGCTCGTAAACCAGCCGTTCGTGGGCTGCGTGCTGGTCGACAATGACCACCGAGCCGCGCGTCTGCGACACGATGTAAGTCTCGTGCAATTGCGCCCGCGCCGCCCCCAGCGGCCGGTCGAGCAACTCAGGCTCGGGCGGCGCACTGGCGGCGAAGGCATGCGCGCTCGGCATTGTGAGGCCGGCGAGCGGGGCCTGCATGGCATCGCCAAAGCCGCCGGTCGGATCGCGCGCCAGCGGCGGCGCCCACGGTCGCGCAGGCGTGGCAGCCGTGCGGCCGGCCGCGTCCATATTGGCCTCCATCTTGGCGTCCATATTGGCCTCGACGCTGCGCGCCAACGCCTCGATCGTCTGCTGGCCGCCATAGACGGACGCGCGATGCCCCGCCGCCCCCAGCGCGTTGCGCACCGCGTTGATGACCAGCGCGCGGATCTCGCCCCCCTCGCGAAAGCGCACCTCGGCTTTCGCCGGATGCACGTTGACGTCGACCATCTCGCCGGGCACATCGAGAAACAGCGCGAACACCGGATGTCGCCCGCGCGGCACCAGATCGCCATAAGCCGCACGCACCGCGCCCAGCAGCAGCTTGTCGCGCACCGGTCGCGCATTGACGAACAGGAACTGCTGCGCGGCATCATTCCGGTGCAAGGTCGGCAGCGCCACGAACCCCACGACCCCGAACGGCCCGCGCACCGCATCAACACCCAGCGCATCGTCGAAGAACTCACGCCCCATCACGCGCGCCAGGCGTTGCAGGCGGCCATCGGCGTCATCGGTCTGCGCGTGATAACGCAACGGCTGCTTGTCGCCGCTGACAAGTTCGAAGCCGACCGTCGGATTGGCCATGGCGAGGCGCTTGACGATCTCGCCGATCGCCTGCGTTTCAGCCCGTTCCGTGCGCATGAACTTCAACCGCGCCGGCGTCGCCGAGAACAGCTCGCGCACCTCCACGATCGTGCCGGGGTTGAGCCCGGCCGGCGTGACCGCCCCCTTGGCACCGCAATCGACCACGATGCCGAGACCGTCACCATCCCTGGTTCGAGACGCGATCGACAGCCGCGCGATCGAACCGATCGACGGCAGCGCCTCGCCACGAAATCCGAGCGTGGCAATATTGAACAGATCGTCGTCGCCGAGCTTGGAGGTGGCGTGCCGTTCGACCGCGAGCGTGAGGTCGTCACGCCCCATCCCCGAGCCGTTGTCGACCACGCGCAGCATCGACAGCCCGCCGCCCACCGCCGTAATCGCGATCTCGGTGGCGCCCGCGTCGAGCGCGTTCTCCACCAATTCCTTGATCACGCTGGCCGGCCGCTCGATCACCTCGCCGGCGGCGATGCGATTGATGGTCTCGGCACTGAGTTGGCGAACGGGCATGGAACTTCCAGTCTCGCGACGCGATCGCCGCCACTATTGCTTTACGGCGTCGTCCGCCTCGATGACGAGCGTCTTGCGGCGCGCGTCGACGTAGGCGTCGAAGACATCAACACCCGCCGCGACAAGTTCATAGCCAAGCACCCGCTCGCCTTCTGCAGTATCGCACGGTTCCACGTTGGCGGCGATGAGGCCGCGCCGTGCCAAAAACCGCGCCGCTTCACGCACCAACTTCCTGTTGCGTTCACCGAGCGCGTCGGCCAGTTCTGCCGGCGTGACGGGCTCGTCGCACTCGCAGTACAGCAGGAAATGCGCAGCCATCCGCCGCTGCAGCGCGATCATCGCCGGCGACACCTGCGGGCTCGACGTGTCAGGAACAAGGGTCGCAACGTACGCCTCGACGTCGGTCAGGAAGTCTGCGTGCTCGGCGTCCCAACGATCGAGTGTCTCTCGATCAATTTTGGTGAGGGCTGCAAGCAACTCGGTTGCGCTCATCCGATCGGTGGTCATGTTCGCTCCTCGAGTGAAATGGCGACGCAAAGCACGCCCAACACCTCTCACGGAATCACGACAGGATGTAGCCGCATCGGGCTTATTTCAGTGGATGAGCGCGGCTATCCACAGCGCCGCCGCTCCCCGCCCGCACGTGGGTCCAGCCCCATGGGGCCGACCTCACGTCGCGACGTCGCGATTAGTGGCCCGGCGTCGACAACCGTGCGCGCGTCAACTGTTTGGCAAGCTCCACCGCCGGCTGGTCGAACGCATCGATACCCAGCAACGCCGCGGCAAGGATCGTCTCGATCATGAAGTGCATGAGCAGCGCGCCCATCGCCTCTTCT
>JANYHP010000311.1 GCA_025359005.1 Hyphomicrobiaceae bacterium
GCCGCGTGGTTCGGGCTTGCTGTGACGCCAAGGCGCTCGACGGCTGCCTGCAGGATTAGTCCCAGCATCTCCGAATAGCGCATGCCCTGGAAGCCGGCCATGATGTTGAGTTTGCCGTCCCAGCACCAGCCGGGATTGGGATTCACTTCGAGCAATTTGACCTCACCCTTGGCGTCGGCGCGGAAATCGAACCGGGCGTAATCGCGGCAGTTGAGGCGTTCGAACAATTTGACGGAGCTATCGATCATCTGCTGCTGCACCTGATCGGGCAGGGTCGCTTCACGGTAGCGGATCTGCGTCCAATAGGGGCTGTCCGGTTCCCACTTGGATTCATAGCCGAGAATTGGCGGCAAGTCTTTGTCGAGGCGCGAGAAGTCGACTTCCAGGATCGGCAGCGCACGCAGACCCTGATCGGGGTTGCCGATGAGGCCGACGGAATATTCGGCACCGGTCAGATACTCCTGGACGAGGATCGGCCGCTTGGGGAACAGCACGCGCAAGTGCTCGAGATAGTCGAGCAGCTGCTTGGTGGTTTTGACCACGGCATCCTTGGTGATGCCGATCGAGCTGTCGCCGAAGTTCGGCTTCAGCAGCGCCGGGAACACCGACGGCAAGGTCGCGCCCTGGTCGCCGGCGCGGACATAAGTTTCGAGCGGTACGGGGACGTCGAGCGACAGGGCAACGGCACGGACGAGGCCCTTGTCGTAGCAGGCGGCGAGGCAACCCGGCGCGCCGCCGGTATAAGGAATGCCGGCGATATCGAGCATCGCGGGGACGTGCAGTTCCTTGAAGGCGTCGTTGTTCAGGCCCTCGTCGCAGAGGTTGAACACCAGATCGGTGCGGAGATCGGCGAGGTCGCGCTCCAAGGTCGCGTGATTGTCGAGGGTGCGGAACTTGTATTGCGGCAGCTCCGACAGGGCATCGCGGAGCTTGCGGATGGTTTCGAGGTCTTCAGGGTTGAACTGTCCGCCCCGCTTCACCGTGTCTGGCAGGCGCGGATCGCCCATCAGGATGGTGACGTCGAGAACGGCGGCCTTGCCCTTGGGCTTGCGCGCGGGCATCACCGGCGCATCGGCGGTGAGCAAAATGCGCCGTGCCATCATGCCCAGATCCTGATCGCGGTCGGACACGGCCTCGACGTGGCCGTGGTGGCGCACGTTGCGGAAGCCGGTCTTTTCCAGGAGCCGTGTCAGGGTTTCGCGCGTGTAAAGGCGCTCGGCATAGAACTGGTCGGCGATGACGCCCATTTCGTCCTGGACGATCACTTCGCGGCTGATGAGGCGATCGCCTTCCTTGCTGATGGAGCGCTCGCGGCAGACAAAGTGGTGCTCGTCGATCCACTCCCAGGAGCGCTTGTCGAAGTGCTCGTGCATGTGGGCGCCGTCGGTGATGTCGAGGACGATCTGGCCGCTCGGCCGCAGCACCTTGGCGACGGCGGCGAGGACTTTCTCGTCGTCCTGCTTGTCGGAGAAATAGCCGAACGAGTTGCCCATGATGCAGACGCAGTCGATGCTGTTCTCGGGCAGACGCGGATTGCGTGCGTCGCCTTCCTTGAACATCACCGACAGGCTCTCGTTCTGGGCGCGCTTCTTGGCGAGGCGGACCAGATAGCGCGAGCGGTCGATGCCGGTGACGTTCTTGAAGCCGCGGCGCGCAAGCTCGAGACAGTGGCGGCCCTGGCCGCAGCACAGATCGAGAATGGAGCTGTGCGGCTGAATCGCTGCGGCGGAGACGATGAAATCGACTTCCCTGCGCGTGTTCTCGCTGTTCTCGACGACATCGCCGTCGGTCTTGACGTAGAGGGCGTTGAACAGTTTGCGCCACCATTCGGCCGGCAGGTGCTGTTCGAGATCAGAAACCGGGCCGAGGCATGAGCGCGCGGGCGGGCGTTTGAGCCGCTTTGGCTTGGACGCGAGTGCCATGATGGACGACAGTGCTCCTCGAAAGCCGGCCGCTCGGCTGCCGGACGTCGCGGGTGTTTCCCGAGCCGATGGCTGGCGATCCTTAGTGCCATCGAGAGGGATGTCAAACATTTATCTGTGGATCACACGGCTGCGAAATACGATGTGATCGGCGGAATGTGCGGCGGTCATTTGGCACGCGCCAGAACGGCTGTGTAGAAGCCGTCCGTGCCGTGCATGGCCGGCGACATCAACAGGCCATCGTCGCGGCCGTCGGCGGATGCGTGCGGCATGGCGGCGCCGATGGTTCGTGTCCAGGCGGTGCGCCACGGCACGACGGAGAACAATCGATTGGTGGCGACAAAGCGCGCGATCTGATCGGTGTTCTCGTCCGCCAGCACCGAGCACGTCACATACACAAGGCGCCCACCCGGCTTCACGTGTCGCGCGGCGCGGGCCAGCACGGTCGCTTGATCCTTCAGGCGGGCCGTGAGCAGATCGGGTTTCAGCCGCCATTTGGCGTCGGGTTTACGCCGCCACGTTCCGCTGCCGGTGCACGGCGCATCGACCAGCACGCAGTCGAAGCGGTTGGAGAGGGCGTCCAGCGCCGCCGTGTCGCCCGCGGTGATGACTTCGACGTTGGTGACGCCGGCGCGCGTCAGTCGCTCGTGGATGGGACGCAGCCGCAGGCGGTCGCTGTCGTAGGCTCGGATCGAGCCTGAATTGCCCATGGCTGCCGCCAGCGCCAACGTCTTGCCGCCGGCGCCGGCGCACAGATCCAGCACGTGTTCGCCGGCTGTGACGCCCGTCAGTGCAGCCGCGATCTGCGAGCCTTCGTCCTGCACCTCGAACCAGCCTTGTCCGTGAGCGGCTTCGGCCTCGACGTTGGGCGTGCGTCCGTCGCCGTCAGGCGCGGCAATGCGCACGCCGACCGGGCTCATCGGCGTGGCTGTGGCGCCAAAGCGGGCCAGGGCTTCGAGCACCTGCGGACGTTGCGCTTTGAGGGTGTTGACCCGGAGATCGACCGGTGCGCGGCGTGCCAAGGCCTCGCCTTCCGCCACCAGACGGTCGCCGAAGACGCGCGTGAAATGCGGTTCGAGCCATTGCGGAATGTTGGCCTGCTGCCAGATCGCGGCGCCCTTGTGGATCCCGTCGGTCAATCGCGTACGCTCGTCGCCGGTGAGCGGCGCGGGCGCGTGCGTTGCGCCATCGAACAGGGCCGCGATCGCCTCGACATCGAGGCCGCGACTGCGATGCAGGGCTCCGAGCACCAGCTGGCGCGGACTGTCGCCGCGCATGTGATAGGCCGACAATGCGCGGTTTCTCAGTGCGTCATAGACGACGTTGCCGATGGCCGAGCGATCGCCCGAACCGGCAAAGCGGTGGGCCTTGCCCCAGTCGGCCAGCGCCATGGCCGCCGGTTGATGCTGGGTGGCGATGCTTTCCAGGATGTCGATGGCGGCCTGGACGCGGGCGGAGGGCTTCATGCGGCTTCACTCGTTTGTTTGTCGCATCTGGTGCGGTG
>JANYHP010000386.1 GCA_025359005.1 Hyphomicrobiaceae bacterium
ATCCTCGACGACCAGCCAACCGCCGCCGACTTCGCGCTGTGTGGCTATCTGTTCTTCGCCGATCAAGCTTCTCTGCCCGTGCCCAAGCAGGTCGCCCGCTGGCTTGATCATGTGCGCGACCTGCCCGGTTGGAAAACGCCCTACGACCTGATGGCTTGACGACGATCGAAGCACCTTGCGCCTATCCGATGCCGCGATTTAACCCTAATATGCGGATTGGCTGCCGAAACGTTGCCCGCTCACCGGAATTTGAACCGGAATCTATCCCCCCCATCCGAGACGGTGGTAAAGTGTTCTTATGACCGACCAGACCACGCCCCGTCCCACTGCAGCATCCGAGCCTGCCGGCTTTGAGCGCAAGGTGTCGCTGTCCAAGGCCGCCCTGGTTCTCGAAGCCGCCTGGCCGCGCCTGTGGCTGCTGATCGGGTTGGCCGTGCTGTTCATCGCCGTCTCGCTAGCCGGGCTGTGGCCGGCCCTGCCGGAAACCACCCACAAGGCCGTGCTCGCCATCTTCGCAGTCGCGGCCCTGGCGGTGCTGTTCTCGCTGGCCCGCATTCCCACCCCCACCCGCGACGCAGCGCTGCGCCGCATCGAGCAGCGCTCCGGCGTGCCCCATCGCCCGGCGTCGGCCTACGAGGATACCGTCGCTGGCGACCACGACGATCCTGTCGCCAACGCCATCTGGTCAGCCCACAAGGCACGCCTCGCCGATGAAATGTCCCGCCTCCGTGTCGGCACGCCCTCGCCCCGCACCGACCGGCGCGATCCGTTTGCACTCCGCGCTCTCGCCTTGCTCGGCATCGGCACACTGGTGGTGCTCGCCGGCGACGCCGCCGACGACCGCCTCGCCGCCGCCTTCCGCTTCGGCCCCCTCGCCAAGTCCGCCAACGCCCGGCTCGACGCCTGGGTGACGCCACCCGCCTACACCGGCAAGGCGCCCGTCATGCTCGCCGACGGCGCCCGCGGCCTCGCCATCCTCAAGGCCAGCCAGACCGGCGGGCCGGCCGAAGTGCCCGCCAACAGCACGCTCGTCGTCCGCACCTCCGGCGGCATCCCCAAGCTGGCACTCGAATTCACCGCGACCACGCCCCCCGGCCAGCCCGCCGCCAAACCTGTCCGCATCGAGCCTGCCAAACCTGTGGCCGCCACGGTGCCCGGCCAACCCGCCGCGCCCGTCGCCACCGATCCCCTGCCCGAAAGTGTCACCGACGTCACCGAGATCAAGACCGACCTCAAGACCAACGGCACCATCCGCGTGCTGTCGGGCTCGTCGGAGCTTGCCCACTGGACGTTCACCGTCATCCCCGATTTGCCGCCGAAAGTATCCTTCACCCGCGAGCCTGAACGCTCGCTGCGCGGCGCGCTCCGCATCCCCTACAAGGTCGAGGACGACTACGGCGTTGCCTCCCTCGAGGGCCGCATCGCCCGCCTGCGCGACAAGGCCGACACCTCGGCCAACGCCTGGGCCCGTCCCGAAAAGATCAAAGGCCCCCGTCCGCCGCTCGAACGGCCGCCGCACCTGACCATCCGCCTGCCGCAGAGCTACGCCAAGGAACAGACCGGCGTCAGCCTGCACGAATTGGGCGATCACATCTGGGCCGGGCTTCCCGTTACGCTCACGCTCGTCGCCAAGGACGTCGCCGGCCAGACGGGCAAGTCCGAGGCGCGCAAGATGGTGCTGCCCGCGCGCACGTTCAACAAGCCCCTCGCCCGTGCCGTGGTCGAGCAGCGCCGCGCCCTCGTCGACGATCCTCGCCAGCGCCGCCACGTCCTCAGCGCACTCGATGCCATCACGCTGGCCCCTGAAAGCGGCGTCTCCGACACCCACGTGTACCTCAGCCTGCGCTCGGTCTACTGGCGCCTGCTGCACGACACATCCCGGTCGGCGCGAAACAGCTCCATCGCCCAGCTCTGGCAGATCGCACTCCGCATCGAGGACGGCGCGCTGTCGGATGCCGAACGCGCGTTAAAGGCCGCCCAGGACAAGCTCCGCAAGGCCCTCGAAGAGGGCGCCTCCGACGAAGAACTCAAGCAGCTGATGGCCGAGTTGCGTCAGGCCATGCAGAATTTCATGCAGGAACTCGCCAAGAACGCCGAGAACCAGCCGCCCATGGACATGGGGCAGATGGACCCCAGCCAGATGCTGTCGTCGAAAGACCTCGAGCAGATGATGCAGAACCTGGAAAACATGGCCAGATCCGGCAATCGCGATCAGGCCCAGCAGATGCTGTCCGAACTCAGCGACCTGATGGACCGCCTCCAGTCGGGCCGCATGGCCAACCAGGGCCAGCAGGGTCAAGGCCAAGGCCAGCAGCTGATGAACGAACTCGGCGAGTTGCTCGGCAAGGAGCAGCAGTTGCTCGACGACACTTTCCGCCAGCAGAACCAGGGCGACCAGGGACAGCAGGGGCAACAAGGACAGCAAGGCCAACAGGGTCAAGGCCAGCAAGGACAGCAAGGTCAACCCGGCCAGCGCGGGCAACGGGGCCAGCGCGGCCAACCCGGCCAGCAGGGCCAGAACGGCCAACCCCAGCCCGGCCCCGGCCAGCAGCCCGGCGACAGCCAGAACGGTCAGGGCGGTGGTCAATCCCTTGGCGACCGCCAGCAGGGCCTGCGCGGCATGCTCGATAAACTGCAGCGCGGCATGGGTCAGGCCGGCATCGATGGTCCGCCCCAGTTCGGCGACGCCGGCCGCGCCATGCAGGAGGCCGAGAAAGCCCTGCGCGATGGCGACATGCAGGGCGCGTCGGACGCCGAAGCCCGCGCCCTCGACAAGCTACGCGAAGGCGCCCGCAACATGGCCGAGCAGATGGCCAAGCAGCGTGGCCAGCGCATGGGTCGCAACGGCCAGGGCGGCCCCAACGGCAACCCGCCCAACCTCGATCCCCTTGGCCGCGCGCCCAGCCAGGCCGACGGCGCCGACCCCGGCACCGGTGTCAAAGTCCCCGACCAGATCGACGTCCAGCGCGCCCGCGAGATCCTCGAAG
>JANYHP010000424.1 GCA_025359005.1 Hyphomicrobiaceae bacterium
CCTTGGCCGCCATCCTTGCGCTGGCCGCACCCATCATTCTGGCCAATGCCTCGACGCCGCTGATCGGGTTCGTCGACGCCGCCGTCATCGGCCGCCTGGGGGATGCAGCACTTATCGGCGGTGTCGCGATCGGCGCCGCCATCTTCAACGCCATCTACTGGGGCTTCGGCTTCCTCCGCATGTCCACCACGGGCTTCACCGCCCAGGCGCTGGGTGCTGGCAACCGCGCTGAACTTGCCGCCGCACTGGCCCGTGCGCTGCTGGTCGCGGCCGTGCTTGGTTTCTCCGTGATCGTCTTGCAACGCCCGATCCTGCACGGCTTTCAGGCCGTTCTCGGCGGTTCGGCGACCGTCCAGGGCGCCACCGCTGCCTACTACGACTGGCGCATCTGGGCGGCGCCCGCCGGTCTGATCAATTTTGCCTTGCTTGGCTGGTTCATTGGCCTCGGCCGCACCATGGTGGCGTTCTGGCTGCAACTTTTTGCAAACCTGCTCAACATCGCATTGGCCCTGCTCTTTGTAATCGTGTTGGGCTTTAGCGTCGCCGGTGTGGGGCTTGCCGCGTTCCTGGCCGAAGTCGCCGCAGCCGCAGCCGGGCTGGTCGTCGCCTGGCGCGAGATCGCCGCGCGCGGCGGGCTTGTCGAGCGTGCAACCGTCCTCAATCCGGCTAATCTTGTCCTCATGTTCCGCTCCAATCGCGACATCTTGATCCGCACCGTCTGCATCCTCGGCGCGACGCAGATCTTCATTCGATTGGGTGCCGCTGAGGGCGACGACGTGCTCGCCGCCAACGCCGTTCTCACCAGCATCGTCTACATCACCTATTACCTGCTCGATGGCTACGCACACGCCGCCGAGACCCTCGTCGGTCAGGCGATCGGCGGCGGTGACCGCGCCCGTCTCGATGCCACTGTGTCGTTGTCGGCTATCGCTGCCGGCCTCACCGGCGTGGTGGTCGGTGCGCTGATCTGGCTGTCCGGGGCATCGATTGTCGCATTTATGACCCCGAACGCGGCCGTGCGCGCGCTGGCGGCGGTGTATCTGCCATGGGCGGCGCTGTTGCCGTTTGTCGGCGTGTGGTGCTTCCTGCTCGACGGCATCTTCATCGGCGCCACCCGCACGATCGCCATGCGCGATATGATGCTGCTGAGTTTTGCGGTGTACCTTGGTGCCCTCGCGGCTCTGGTGCCCCTATTCGGCAATCACGGAGTGTGGGCTGCGCACAGCATTTTCTTTGTCGCGCGTGCTGTGACGCTCTGGTGGCAATACCCGGCGTTGGCGGCGACGGCCGGAGCGCCGTAACTGTCCCCGAAAAGGGCGTGCACAACGCCCTTGCGTCGCGGGTGAATATTCAACATACGCCTCGTATGGCCTTCACCTTCATCCACACTGCAGATTGGCAACTGGGCAAGCCCTTTGGCGGCTTTCCGCTCGCCGTCGCCGCGCGCCTGCAGGAAGCCCGCTTTGACGCCATCGGCTGCATCGCCGATGCCGCGGCAACCTGCGGCGCGCGCCACATCCTCGTGGCCGGCGATGTGTTCGACGCGCTGAAGCCCCAGAGCCAGATCGTCCGCCAGTTCCTCGCCCGTCTCGCCGATCATCCGGGTCTCGTCTGGCATTTCATCGCCGGCAATCACGATCCCGACCAGCCCGGCAGCGTCTGGGACGATGTGCGCCGGGTTCCTCCTGGCCCCAACGTGCGCGTCCATGGCAAAAGCCAAGTCGTGGAGATCGCGCCCGGTGTGCAGCTGTTGCCCGCCCCGTTGCATGCAAAAGCCATGAGCGACGATCCGACCGCCTGGATGGACGCGAGCGCTGCCACCACGCCGCCCGGCACATTCCGCGTCGGCATGGCACACGGTTCGGTGTTTGGGTTCTCGTCCGAGGGCGATGCGGCAATCCCCATCGCGCCGGCTCGCGCCGACAGCGCCCGCCTCGACTATCTGGCGCTCGGCGACTGGCACGGCACGAAGGAGATCGGCCCGCGCCTTTGGTATTCCGGCACACCCGAACCCGATGGCTTCAAGGACAACGCGCCGGGCCACGTGCTCGCCGTCACGATTGAAGCCCCTGGCGCTGCGCCCACTGTGCAAAAGATCGCCACCGCGCACTACCTCTGGCAAGCCAAGCGCCTGGACGTGACCAGCGCCGCCGATGTCGACCACCTGATCGCCACGCTGCGCGGTGCGGATCATCCCGCCAAGCGCACGCTGCTCGCTCTGACTGTCACCGGCCGCGTGCCGCTGTCCGAACTGCCCGTCATCGACGCGCGCCTGGCAGATCTTGAAGTCACGGTCGCCCATGCGCAAATTGATAGAACAAGGCTGACCGTGATCGCCAACGCCGCCGACATGGACGCCTTCGGCAGCGGCGCCATCGCCACCGTCGCCGCCGCCCTGGTCGCTGCAACAACCACCGGCGATGCGCCGCAGCAGGCCATCGCCACCCGCGCGCTGGCGATGCTCGCCCGTCTCAACGCGGAGCACGCCTGATGCGCCTCTGTGCTCTCCGGGTGGCCGACGTTGGCCGCTTCAATCGCCCCGTGGCGCTGGAGGATTTCGGCCCCGGCCTCAACGTGCTGTCCGGCCCCAACGAATTCGGCAAGTCGACCTTGCTCGAAGCGCTGCGCGCGGTGTTTCTCGTGCCCTACAAGTCCACGGCGGAAGCCGTGCGCGCGCTCAAGCCCAATGCGGGCGGCGCGCCGCTGATCGAAGCCGAGTTTGAAGCCGATGGCGTTCGCTGGTGCGTGCGCAAGCAGTTCAACAGTGGGGCCGCGGCCAGCCTCACCAACCTTGCGACGGGCGCCGCGTTGCGCAACCCGGAAGTCCAGCCGCGCCTCGATCAACTCATTCGCCAGTCCGACACGCTCGACAAATTCTCGATGATGTGGGTGAAGCAATCGGATGCTCTCGAGACTGTGAAACTGAGCGTCATGGGCAGCGGTCTCGCCGGCCTCATCGAAGGCGAGATCCAGACGATCGCCCTCGATGCCCGCGCCCGCGCCGTCCACGATGCGATCCGCAAGTCCCTCGACGTCTTCAAGAGCGGCACCGGCCGCGCCAAGAAGAAAAGCCCGCTCGCCGACGCACTCGCAGCCCACGCGGCCGCTCTCGCGAATTTCGAAATGGCCGACCGTCGCCGCGCCGATCAGTCTGCCCGCCTCGACGAACTCGCCGGCATCCACATCCGCCGCGCGACCCTGCTGGACCCCGCCGCTGTTGCCGCCCGCACTGAAGCGCTGGCCACCAGCCGCGCCGCCGCCGCCAAGGCCCGCGACGACGTCCAGCACCAGCGCATGGCCGCCGAAACGCTGAAAACCGAAGAGGCGCATCTCGCCGCCGCCACGCAGGACGAGCGCACACTCGCCACCGCCATCGCCGATCACGCGGCGCTGACGCGCGATGCCGCCGATGCGCAGCGCGCCCTGGATGCGCTCGCCGCCCGCGCTGGCGCCATGACTGAAACGTTGACCACGGCCCAGGCGGCGATCATCGCGAGCGACGCCGCGCTCGCCACCCTTGATGGCGATCTCGCAACAGCCAGCGCCGCAGCCGAAGCTGCCGCCGCAGCCATCGATCGTGAAAAACTTGCCGCACAAATTTCAGACGCCCGTGCTGCCGACACCGCCGCCGCGCGCGCGCGCGCCACCGCTGCCGCGTTGGCCGACGTCACCGAGCCTCGCGTCAAAGCGCTGCGTGTCGCCTTGGGTCGCCGCGCCGAAATGGAGGCCGCCCTGGCCGCCGTGGTGCCGGAAGTGGCCATCGACCTGCTGCCGGCTGCGGCCGGTCGCATCCGCATCGCCGGCACCGCGCTCGCGGCCAGCACAACCCTGCACCCCGATGCGCCGCTGGTTCTCGAGATCGACGGCATCGGCCGCATCACCATCGCGCCCAACCCGGCAACGGCCAGCCCCGCCATGCGCGCCGTGCGCGAGGCCGCCCGCGCCGAAACCGAGACCGCGCTCTCCCATCTCGGCGCCGTCGATCTCACCGACGCCGAAGCCCGTCTGGCCGCGCGCCAGCAAGCCGATGCGGACGCCAGCGTGAATACCGCGCGCCTCAAAGCCCTGGCGCCGCAAGGCCTCGACGCGCTCGTGACCCGCCATGCCGATCTCGCCCACCGCGCGTCCCTCGCGCCCGCCGGCGGCGCGTCCTTAGCCGATCTCACCGCTGCCCGCGTCGCAGCCGTCAAGACCCATGCGGACGCCACTGCCGGCCTCAAAGCCGCCGACCGTGCCATCGCCGACGTCGGGGCCCTACGCGCCCGCCACGAAGGCGCCGCCACCGAACGCAATACGCGCCTCGCCGCACTCACAAAAGACCTCGACGATGAGCCGGCCCGCGCCGCCAGGCTGGCCGCCACACGCGACCGTCTCGCCACCGCCCAGGCAGCTTTCATGGCAGCCAAACGCGCGGCCGACGCCTGGACCGCCGCCGCCGAGGCTCAAAGTCCCGCCGCCCTGACCGCAGTCGTTGCCGCCGCAGAGCAGGCGATGGCCATGGCCGAGACCAGCCGCGTCGCCTTCGACAACGACGTCACGCGCCTTGAAAGCGCACTCAGCGTCGCCGGCGACGAGGACATCGCAGCCGAGCACGAGCGCGCCACAGCCGCCGTCGCCGACGCCGCCCGGGTCCGCGCCGATCTTGAAGCCGAGGTGGCCGCCCTGGACTTGCTTGATCGTTCGTTCTCCACGATCGCCGAAACCGGCCGCGATGAGTTCGCCACGCCCATCCGGTCGCGCATCGCGCCCTATCTGCACACGCTGTTTCCAGACGCGGTTCTGGCCCTTGGCGATGGCCTCTCGCCGAGCCGCCTCGACCGCGCCGGTACATCTGAGCCGCACAGCCAGTTGAGCCTCGGCACACGCGAGCAGATCGGCATTCTCGTGCGGCTGGGCCTCGCGCGCCTGCTGGCCGACCGGGGTGAAGCAGTGCCGCTCATCCTTGACGACGCCCCGGCCTTCGCCGATGACGAGCGCGTGGCCCGCCTGTTCACGGCACTCCAGGCGGCCGCGGCGCACAGCCAGGTGCTCGTCTTCAACTGCCGTGCACGCACGTTCGACGCCTTGGCGACCGCACCCGGCGCCAAAGCCCTGGCGCTCTCACCCTGGCCGCTCGTCCGCTGAAGGTATGCTCGCCGCCGACATCTCCATTTCAACGGCCCGATTAAATCTCGCCCTGCACGAAGCTTGCGATCAGCGAGCGGGCGATGGCTTGCTTGCCCGGCACCCACCAGTTCTGCGGATGCTTGCCGGCCATCATGGAGGCGGCTTCCTCGCGGCTGAACCAGCGCGCTTCTTCGATCTCGTCGGGATTGATGGTGATGGTGGTCGAGGTGGCGTAGCCGATGCAGCCGATCATCAGCGAATGCGGGAACGGCCACGGCTGCGTGGAGTGGAACTTGACCTCGCCAACGGTAATGCCGGCTTCTTCATGCACCTCGCGCTGGACGGCGTGCGCGATATCCTCGCCCGGCTCGATGAAGCCTGCTAAGGTCGAATACATCTTCGGCTCCTTGCCAAAGCGCGCCTCGTGGCCGAGCAGGCAGCGCCCGCCCTCCTTGTCGACCACCAGCATGATGACGACCGGATCGGTGCGCGGATAATGTTCGAGCCCGCAGGCCCAGCACTTACGCCGCCAGCCGCCGTCCTTGACCAGCGTGGTGCCACCGCACCGTCCGCAGCAGCGGCCGTTCTCGTGCCAATGCACCAGCGCCTTGGCCTGCCCGATCAGCGACAGATCCTCGGCGCTCATGACGCCCTGCATGGCCAGCGAGCGCAGATCGACGATGGGGCGCAGATGGGTCAGCGCACCCGGCGCGTGGCTGGTGCGGTGTTCGGTGACGCCGATGGCGAAATGCGGCACGCCGCTGGTGCGGTCGACGCCGAGGAACAGCACTTCTTCGGCCGCAAACGGCAGGCCCGCCAGCTCCAGATCGGCGCGCGTCAACCAGCGGATGGCCACTTCGGTCCGCTCCTTGTTGGAACGGATGACGGGTTTCTGGTCAGCCAGCACCAGGAAGCGCGCGTCCGCGCGGGCCAGCAGTCCGGCCAGATAGGCCTCGTCGGATCGTTTGAGCCCCTGTCGGTCGAGGGCCATAGTCGTGCCGAGTGTGGGGATCATCGCGCCCTCGTTGCTGCAGTAGCCATCGCCTGCCGCAGAAAACCCCCGGGCCCGGCGCAAATCAGTTGGCGTGTAAAAACCACGCCCCGGCCCCCTGCGCAATGCAGGCTGTGCGCAACTGCGGAATGCGCGGTGCAACGGTCCCACCTTTCGCGAGGCGTCCCGCCGTGCCACACAACATCGACCCCGCCATGACGCTGCTATGACGCCGCTATGACAGTGCCGTTACGCCAAGGAGAGTGCCCGCATGGATATGACCGGTGAACAGCGGATCGCCGCGCCTCGCGCCACGGTATGGGCCGCCCTCAACGATGCCGACGTGCTCAGGGCCTGCATTCCCGGCTGCACCGCGCTGGAGAAAACGTCGGAAACCGAGATGAAGGCCGCGGCAACCCTGACGGTCGGTCCGGTGAAAGCGAAGTTCACCGGCGACGTCACGCTGTCGGAGATCGATCCGCCGACCAGCTACGTCATCTCGGGACAGGGTTCGGGCGGCGTGGCGGGCTTTGCCAAGGGCTCTGCCAAGGTGGTGCTTGCCGACGACGGGCCGGACCACACGCTGCTGACCTATACGGTCAAAGCGGATGTGGGCGGCAAGATCGCCCAGCTCGGCGGCCGCCTCATCGACCAGACGGCGAAAAAGCTGGCTGGCGAATTCTTCAAGAGTTTTGGCGATCTGGTCGGCCCCGAAGAAGACGGCGCCGATGCCGAAAAAGTCGAAAAGAAAAAAGGCTTCTTCAAGCGCCTGCTCGGGAAGTAGCGCAAGCTGCGCAAAAAAAGGGGAGCCAATGGGCTCCCCTTTGGGACAGAAGTGTTCGCAGCAATCAGCTGCCGAGCTTCTTGACGGCAGCAGCTGCGGCTTCGAGCTTGGGGTCGAGTTCGATCGCTTTCTTGAGGTCGGCAATCGCCGCGGCCTTGTCGGTCTTGGCCTTGGCGAAGCCGCGCGCGGCATAGGCCAGCGCTGACTTGGCATCGAGCTTGATGGCTTCCTCGGCGTCCTTCAACGCATCGGCATCCTTGCCGAGGCGCTGGTTTGCATAGGCGCGCGTGGCGTAGGCGGAGGCCGCCTTCGGGTCGAGCTTGATGATCTCGTCGGCATCCTTGATGGCGTTCGGCAGCGAGCCGAGCAGGCGATTCTGTTCGGCGCGGCCGGTCAGGGCTGCGACGTTCTTGGGATCATACTTAAGCGCGATCGAGTAGTCGGCGGCCGAGCGGATCTTCTGTGCCAAGCCCACGCGGACATCGCCGCGCTTGACCCACAGGCTGGCGTTCTTGGGATCATAGGCCAGCGCGCGCGTATAGGCGCTGAGTGCGCCACGTGCGTCGCCGCTGGTCTGCAGGCTTGCGGCACGCGCCGCGTAGACGGCTGAAATCTTAGCGGCGTCCTTGCCGGCGTCCTTGATCAGCTGCGTGCAAGCCGTGGCCGCCTTCTTTGCATCGGTCGTCTGCGCGCAATCGGCCAGCGACGCTGTCGATGCAGCAGCCGGAGCTGTGGCGGCGGCCGGCGCTGCGGCGGGCGCAGTCACGGGCGCTTTGGCGGCGGGTGCCGGCTGAGCCTTCGGCGCGACCGGCGCGGTCGGCGTTGCGGTCTGAGCCGCGGCATGGGAAGCGAGCGCGCCGGCAACAGCCGCCGCGATCAGCGATGTGCGCAACATGGGAGGCCTCATAGAGTGTGTGAAGTTTAATCTGTAGACGCAAGGCGTCTCTAGTGTTTTTAGCGGCGGAAGGCAAACGGCCAAGGCGTCGCAATGGTTAACGCCGCAGCTGATCGAGCAGCACCGCGCCGAGGATCAGCGCCAGTCCGGCGACGTCGAGGCCGGTCGGCCAATCGCCCAGCAGCAGCACCGATCCGGCAACCCCGAAGATGGGGATCAGCAGCGTGCCGATCGACGCGCTGGCCGCACTCGCCCGCCGCGCGAGATCGAACCACAGGATATAGGCGACCCCTTGCGGTAGCACGATGTGATAGGCGAACGCGGCCAGCGCCCGCGGCGTGCTCAGATCAAGATGTGGTGTCTCCAGCATCGCCATGCAGACGATGCAGACGCCGGCCGAGATAACCACCTGCCACGCCGTGATCGCCAGCGGCGCCGCGTCCACCGGGTGCGCCTTGAGATAGACCGTGCCGAGCGCCCACGAGATCGACGCGCCGAGCACGTAGACGAGGCCGAATGGCACGCCGCCCGCCGCCATCACTGGCCAGAACGGCAACGCCAGCACTCCAAGTCCGGCAAGCCCGATCGCCAGCGATGCCGCCCGGCGTCGGTCTATTCCTTCGCCCAGAAAGATCCACGCGAACACGGCGGCCCATAGCGGCATGGTGAACGTCAGGATCGCGGCCCGCGACGTCGGCATGGACAGCTGCGCGAACACCGCGCAGATGTTGAACAACGCCACATTCAGCAGGCCCGCGATCGCAACCCGTCCCCAGTGCCGGCGCGGCACGGCGAGCGGCGTCGCGGTTGCGCGCGCCGCCAGCAGCAGAAACAGCGCGCCACCGCTCAGGCCGGCCGCCCGCAGTGTCCACGGCGACGCGGTCGCCAGCATGATCTTTACGATCGGCCAGTTGAAGCCCCACAGCACCGCCGCGAGCCCCATGCGCCACAACCCGCCGCTCGCTGGTGCCTTTGCAACAGCCGCTGCCGTACTCACGGTCACGCAGATCGCCCGCGAAAACCAGTGGCGAGCACATAGAGTTCCGCGCTTTCCGCCCGGCTCGACGGCGGCTTGATGTGGCGCACGGTGGTAAAGTCCTTCTTCAACAGTGCCAGCAGGTCGCTTTCGGTGCCCCCCTGGAACACCTTGGAGAGGAACGCGCCGCCCGGTGTCAGCACCTCGCAGGCAAATTCGATGGCCGCTTCGGCGAGACCCATGATGCGCAGGTGATCGGTGCGCGTGTGCCCCGTCGTCGGCGCCGCCATGTCCGAGAGCACGACATCGGCGTGGCCCTGCCGCAGCAGTGATCGCAGCTTGGCCGGTGCCGCGTCGTCCATGAAATCCATCTGCACGATCTCGACCCCCGGCAGGGCGCCGAATTCGAGATAGTCAATCGCCACCACCTGGCCATGCTTGGCGACGGCCGGCGTGTCGGCGCGGGTGCGCTCAGCGGCGATCTGGCTCCAGCCGCCGGGTGCGGCGCCGAGATCGAGCACCGTCTGCCCGGGCTTCAGGAAGCGGTATTTGTCGTCGATCTCAATCAGTTTGTAGGCCGCGCGGCTGCGATAGCCGGCCGCTTTGGCGGCGGCCACGTATGGGTCGTTCAGATGCCGTTCCAGCCATTGGTTCGAACTCGTCGACCGCTTGTGGGCGGTCTTCACCTTCACCTTCAGCTGGCGCTGGGCCGAGCCGACGGCACCGCTCTTGGCGCCAGCCTTTGGTGTCGCTTTGGTTGGCTTCTTTGGTGTGGGCTTTTTCATCGCAATGTCTTGTGAGTGTGCGTTTCGATCGGCCAATGGTCCATCGGGACAGGATCGTTCCCGCGCCTCAGTCCCAGCCGCGCGTGTTGACCGCATCTTCGCTCATCAGCGTCGTCAGGATACCTTCGCGCAAGCCGCGGTCGGCAACGCGCAGGCGCTGGCAGGGCCACACCCGGATCAGCGCTTCCAGAATGGCGCAACCCGCCAGCACCAGATCGGCCCGTTCATGCCCGATGCACGGCTCTGCCACGCGCTGTGCATGGCTCGATTGGATGAGAGTGTCCGTCACCCGTCGCGCGTCCGTCGTGGTGATCCAGCAACCATCCACCCGCGACCGGTCATAGCGTGCAAGACCCAGGTGCACGCCCGCCACCGTCGTCACGGTGCCAGACGTGCCCAGCATGTGGACGTTGCGGCGGTCGAGCACTGGCCCCAGGCGCACCGTCGCTTCGAACGGCGCGATCAGCCCCGCAACGAACGTAACCATGTCTTCGAATTCAGGTGCCCCGATAAAGCGCCCGTGGCTGCGCTCGGCCAGCGTCACGACGCCGACCGGCAGCGATGTCCAACCCAGGATGGCGCTTTGCATGTCGATCCGGTCGGCAAGTGCCCGTCGGCCGCCGCGTCCCTCCCGCTGGCCGGCGCCCCGCCGCCACGCCGCGAGATCGAGCCAGATCAATTCCGACGAACCGCCACCTATGTCGAACACCAGTACCAGGTCGGCCTGCTGGTCGACCAGCGAAGCGCACCCCGAAACCGCCAGCCGCGCCTCGTCTTCACGACTGAGAATTTCGATATCCAATTTCAACTCGCGTTCGACGCGCGCGAGAAAGGCGGCGCCATTCTCGGCGATGCGGCAGGCCTCGGTGGCCACCAGTCGCGACCGGGCCACCTTGTGGCGACGGATCTTGGCCGCACAGATCTGCAACGCTTGCACGGTCCGCGTCATGGCAGCGTCGTTGAGCCGGCCTGACGCCGTCACGCCCTCGCCCAGCCGGATAATGCGGCTGAACGCGTCGATCACCTTGAAGCCGCGGCGCGACGGCCGCGCCACCAGCAGCCGGCAATTGTTGGTGCCGAGATCCAGCGCCGCATAGGCCGGAGCGTCCATGGGCGCGGCCCGGCGCGCAGCACCGTCCGGTCGCGGCGTCTCGCGTCCGGCGTCGGCTGGCTTGTACTCTGTCGAAGCGCCGCTGGACGGGCCCGCGGCCGCCGGCGGATCGGTTGCCGTCACGGCAGCTAGGGCGTCGGTCGTACAGGCGCCTGGATTGCCGCCAGCCTCTCGGGGATTTGTCAACGGCGGCGGCCTCCGGCAACTGGAACGGGAGGGGCCGGAAGGGCTGGTCTCGCGTGCGTCAGTCGGCTGAAGTGAAGTTGTTGGCTCTAACAGTAGGCAGTTCGGTCTCCGCGGTAAAGCGTCGGCTGCGGCCTTTGCGCCGCCAAACCACAACTTGGTTCGGTTATGGCGGACGAGGCCTGGGTTAACAGGGGCGGCTAGGCATGCACCTCTCAAGTTAAAAGTGGTGTGAACAGCTAACAATTTCGCTTGGCGGGTAGGTTGCGAGTCAAACCATTGGCTGCTAAGCGGCTCCCGTCGAACAGCGCCAGTATCCAGTGGCTGTTCATTTTCCCACGGAGAACTGTCCGATGAAGTTCGTGAAACTGACTGCTGCTGCCCTGTCCATCGCCCTTGGCGCCACCGTCGCCATGGCGCAGACGGCAACTACCCCGGCCGCTCCCGTCGCCCCCAAGGCGCCGCTCGCGACCACGCCGGCACCGACCGCTGGCACCCCGGC
>JANYHP010000437.1 GCA_025359005.1 Hyphomicrobiaceae bacterium
TCGGGCGCATTCTGCGTACGGGCGCCGACCTGCTGCTGCTGGATGAGCCGACCGAGGGTTTGGCGCCCGTCATCATCCAGCAGATCGGGCGGACGATCAAAAAGCTGAAGGAACGCGGGCTGACGATTTTGCTGGTGGAGCAGAACTTCCGCTTTGCGTCGACGGTCGCCGACCGCTTCTACGTGATGGACCATGGCACCATCGTCGATGGCTTCAAGGCGGCCGACCTGGAAGCGAATATGCCGAAACTGCACGAATACCTCGGCGTGTGAGCGGAGAAGGACGGCACGCGCAGGGCAACGTCGGCGCGGCCGGACGGACGACGAGGATCGCCGGCAAAAAAATTGGCGGGACACTTATGGCTGTCGATGACGGCGGCCCTAACAGGAGACTGAGTAAATGCGGAAATTCGGATTGTCATTGGCGACGGCAGCTGCGGCAGTACTCGCTGCGGCGGGCCAGCCGGCCAGCGCGCAATACAAGGGAGACCCGATCAAGATCGGCGTCATGAACGACATGGCCGGGGCCTACGCCGACATCGGCGGCAAGGGCTCGGTGTGGGCGGCGAAGAAGGCGGTCGAGGACTTCGGCGCAGCGGCCAAGGGCATGAAGGTGGAGGTGGTCAGCGCCGACCACCAGAACAAGCCCGACGTGGGGGCGTCGATCGCAGGCAAGTGGCTCGAAGCCGACGGCGTCGACATGATCACGGACGTGAATACCTCATCGGTTGGGCTGGCGGTCAACGAAGTCACCGCGAAACTCAACAAAGCGTACGTCAACGTCGGCTCGGCGACGTCGGACCTGTCGGGCAAGGCGTGCAAGGCGACGACCGTGCACTGGATCTACGATACCTGGATGCTGGCCAACGGCACCGGTTCGGCGATCGTGAAGCAGGGCGGCGACAGTTGGTTCTTCATCACCGCAGACTATGCGTTCGGGCACGCACTGGAGAAGGATACGGCTGCGGTCGTGGCTGCCAACGGCGGCAAGGTCGTGGGCCAGATCAGGGCGCCGTTCCCGACGGCGGATTTCTCGTCGTTCATGCTGCAGGCACAGGCGTCGAAGGCCAAGGTGATCGGTCTCGCCAACGCCGGGACCGACACGATCAACTCGATCAAGACGGCCGGCGAGTTCGGCATCACGCAGTCCGGCCAGCAACTCGCGGGTCTGCTCGTGTTCCTGTCGGACGTGCACTCGTTGGGGCTGAAGACGGCGCAGGGGCTGACCTTCACCGATCCCTGGTACTGGGACACCTCGGACGCCAACCGCGCATTCGCGAAGGAATTCGCCGCCGCCAACGACGGCAAGTATCCGACCTACGATCACGCCGGCGTCTACTCGGCGACGATCCACTACCTGCGCGCGGTGGAAGCGCTGGGCAGCGCCAAGGACGGCAAGGCGGTCATCGACAAGATGAAAGCCATGGAAACCGACGACAAGCTGATGGGCAAGGGCACGATCCGGGCCGACGGCCGCAAGACCCATCCGGTCAATCTGGTGCAGGTCAAGAAGCCTGAAGAGAGCAAATATCCGTACGACTACTACAAGATCGTTGCGACGATCCCGGCGGACAAGGCGTTCCGCCCGATGGCTGACGGCGGCTGTCCGCTGGTGAAGTGATCTGAGGGGAGTGGGGCGTAGGAAACAGGGAGTAGGGAGAAAGGGGTGGTGCGAGACTTGCCCCGGCTTCCATCGCAGTCCCGACCTCCTACGCCTGCCTCCCCATTTCCTACTCCTCTCCTAGAGTTCCTCCATGACCGAGATTTTCGGCGTCCCCACGCAAGCCCTGTTCGGACAATTGCTGATCGGGCTGATCAACGGCTCGTTCTACGCGATCCTGAGCTTGGGGCTGGCCGTCATTTTCGGCATGCTCAACATCATCAATTTCACACACGGCGCGCAGTACATGATGGGCGCCTTCGGGGCCTATCTGCTGATGCAGTATCTGGGCCTTGGCTACTGGCCGTCGCTGATCATCGTGCCGCTGATCGTGGGACTGACTGGCGTCATCATTGAGCGCACGATGCTGAAGCGGCTCTATCATCTCGACCATCTTTACGGCCTGCTGCTGACGTTCGGGCTGGCGTTGATCATCCAGGGGCTGTTCCGCCACCAGTTCGGCTCGTCCGGCCTGCCCTATCCGATCCCGGAGGCCTTGCAGGGCGGCTTCCGCCTGCCCTTCATGTTTCTGCCCATCTATCGCGCGTGGGTGATCGTGATCTCGGCGGCGGTCTGCCTGCTGACGTGGTTCCTGATCGAGCGGACCAGTCTTGGCGCGACGCTGCGGGCCGCGACCGAGAACCCGACCATCGTGCGCACGTTCGGGGTGAATGTGCCACGGTTGATCATGCTGACCTACGGCGCGGGCGTTGCTTTGTCGGGGCTTGCCGGCGTGCTCGCTGCGCCGATTTATCAGGTCAGTCCGCTGATGGGCGCGGACCTCATCAACGTGGTGTTCGCCGTCGTCGTCATCGGCGGCATGGGGTCGATCCTCGGCTCCGTGATCACCGGCTTCTCGCTCGGCCTGATCGAGGGGCTGACCAAGGTTTTCTATCCGGAAGCCTCGACCACCGTCGTCTTCATCATCATGGCGCTGGTGCTGCTGGTGCGCCCGGCGGGGCTGTTCGGCAAGGTTACCAACCAGACGGCTGGCGTTGAAAGCACGGCAGTCGCGGCCGGCTTCGACACTGGCGGCGCGCTCGTCTACGCCATGGCCGGGCTGGCGGCAGTGCTCGCGGTGGCGCCGTTCGCGCTCTATCCCGTGTTCCTCATGAAG
>JANYHP010000476.1 GCA_025359005.1 Hyphomicrobiaceae bacterium
TTTCCTGCCAAGCCAAGGTCCAGGGCCAGGTCGCCGCCGAAGCTGAAATCAGTGCCATGATCGTGGATCGCCCCGATGACCAAAAAGTCTAGCGCCAAACCTGTCAGTGCCAAATCTGATGTTGCCAAATCTGGTGTTGCCAAATCGGTCGCGGCGCGCGCGCCAGCCGCGAAAGGCAGCGACAGGCCGGCGCCCGCCAGCATCCACCCCTCGGCGGTGATCGAGGCGGGTGCGCGCATCGGCGCTGGCGTCGAGATCGGCCCGTTCTGTCACGTTGGTCCCGAGGTCGAGCTTGACGAGGGCGTCCGGCTGTTGAGCCATGTGGTGATTGCCGGCACAACGAAGATCGGCGCACGGACGCGGATTTTTCCGTTCGCGTCCCTTGGCCACGAGCCGCAGGATCTGAAATACCAGGGTGAGCCGGTCACTTTGACCATCGGTAGTGATTGCACGATCCGCGAAGGCGTCACCATGAACCCCGGCACCGGCGGTGGTGGTTCCATCACCAGCATTGGCGACCGTTGCACGTTCCTCGCCAACGCTCACGTTGCCCACGATTGTCGCATCGGCAACAACGTCATCTTCTCCAACGGCGTGCTTGTTGCCGGCCACTGCACGGTTGGTGATTTCGTCATCATCGGCGGCGGCGCCGGCGTGCATCAGTTCTGCCGCATCGGCCATCACGCGTTCGTCGGTGGCCTGGCCGGCGTGGAGAACGATGTCATTCCCTACGGCATGGCGTTGGGCAACCGCGCCGGCCTCGCCGGCTTGAATGTGGTCGGCATGAAGCGCCTGCAGTTTAGCCGCGAGCAGATCCAGAGCCTGCGCCAGGCCTATCGCCTGATCTTCTCCAATGAAGGCACGCTCGCCGAGCGCATCGCCGATATCGAGAACCAGCCGGTCGCCTGCGATCCGTACGTGGCGGAAATCCTTGCCTTCATCAAATCGCCGTCGGAGCGCTCGCTCTGTCTGCCGCGCCAGAACGGTTGAGCGGCCACCGGAGCGACACGATGCAGCGGATCGCGATCCTCGCAGGCGGTGGCAGGCTGCCGCTGGCACTGGCCGAGAGCATCGTGCGGAGCGGCGGATGTGCGCATATCGTCGCCGTCCGCGGCGAAGCCGGGCCTTCGGTGGAGGCCTATCCGCATACGTGGGTCACGTGGGGAGCGGTCAATGCCATCCTGTCCACGTTGCGACGCGAGAGCGACGGAACGATGATGATCGCCGGTAGCGTCAGCCGGCCCGACCTCATGCGCTTGAAGCCCGACTTCGGCTTGGTGCGCCACCTGCCCAAGGTGTTGGCCATGCTGCGCGGTGGCGACGATGCGGTACTGACGCGATTGATCCGCTTTTTTGAGGCGCAGGGCCTCACGGTCAAGGGCGTTGCTGACGTGGCGCCGGAGCTGCTGGCGGGCGCCGGCGTGTTCGGTGCCGCATCGACGGCGTCGGCGACGGCCGACAGCGATACCGCGCACGGGTTCACCGTCCTCGATGCCTTGGCCGACCTCGACGTGGGCCAGGCGATCGTTGTTGAAAACGGCCGCATCCTCGCCATTGAAGGCGTCGAGGGCACAGATCGCATGCTGGCGCGGATCGCCGCCATGCCGCAGCGCGCAGCGCTTGGCGGCGTGCTCGTGAAAGGGCCCAAACGCGGCCAGGATCTGCGCGTCGATGTGCCGGCAGTCGGCGCCCAGACCATCGTGGCGCTCGCGGAAGCACGGATTTCCACGCTCGTCGTCGCCGCCGGCAAGACGCTGTTTCTTGATCGTGACGAGATGCTGCGGCGTGCCGGCGAGGCAGGGGTTACGGTGCGTGCGCTCGCAGCCGGCGACAGGACTGCTGCGTCGGACACCGTGGCCCACACCGGTCGCGCGGCTCCGGTGGCGTCCGGCATCATGCTCGGCCGCCTGTCGCCGGGCTACGCCGATGCGCGCGATGTCCGCACGGCCCTGACGGTGACCGAACGGCTCCAGCTCTACAGGTCGGGGCACGCAGCGGTCGTCGTGCGGGATCATGTCTTGGCGATCGCGGCGACAGAGAGTGCCGCCGACATGGCACGGCGCATGGCGGCGCTCAGGCAATGGGGGCGCGGACGCTTCACCCGCCGGGTCGGTGCGTCAGCGATCCGCATCGAAGGCGACCGTGCCGGCCAGCGCGATCTGGTGGCCATCATCGAGGCGCTTGCCGCGGGCGGGATAGCGGGCCTCGCGGTCCAAACGCCGGATGGCGGCACCGTCATCGCCGCTGACGCGATTGCGGCGGCCGACCGCGCCGGCCTGTTCCTCCTCCAATTGCCGGTATTGACGGCCGTGGCCGCCGCCATCGAGGCCGCGTGACGATGCCGCTCCCGTCTGCATCCGGTTCGACCGTGACGATCTCTTCGAGCAAGCGCGAATTGCGCCTGTTCATGGTCGCTGGCGAGCATTCGGGGGATGCGCTCGGCGGTCGCCTGATGGCCGCGCTCAATGCGCGCTCGCGCGGGCGCGTCCGCTATCTGGGTGTTGGTGGCGAGGCCATGCAGGCGCACGGTTTGATGTCGCAGTTCCCGCTGTCGGACGTGGCCGTGATGGGGCCGGCAGCGATCGTCAAAGTGCTGCCCCGCCTGATCAGCCGCGTCTATCGGACGGTCGACGCCGCGGTCGCCGCCGAGCCCGACGCGGTGGTGATCATCGACGCGCCGGAGTTCACCCACCCCATCGCCAAGCGCATCCGGCGAAAATTGCCGCATGTGCCGATCATCGACTACGTGAGCCCCAGCGTCTGGGCGTGGCGGCCGGGCCGGGCCAAGCGCATGCACGCCTACGTCGATCACGTCATGGCGCTGCTGCCGTTCGAGCCCGAGGCCCACGTGCGCCTTGGCGGGCCACCCTGCACCTACGTCGGCCATCCGCTGATCGAGCGCCGCGATGAGATCGCCGGCACCGATCCCGAACCGCTGCGCCAGCGGCTGGATATTGGGCCTGAGCAGCCTGTGCTGGTGGTGCTGCCCGGCAGCCGCCGCTCGGAAGTGGAGCGGCTGATGCAGCCGTTCGGCGACACGGTAACGCTGCTGCGCGAGCACGGGCTCAATCCGGCGGTGATCATTCCGGTGGTGCCGCACGTGCGCGATTTGATCGTCGAAAAGCTGGCGTCGTGGCCGGTGACGCCGGTTCTGATCGACAGCGAAACGGATCGCTTTGCCGCCTTCCGGTTGGCGACGGCGGCCTTGGCGGCGTCCGGCACTGTGACGCTGGAGTTGGGCCTCGCCCGCACGCCGATGGTGGTCGGCTACAAGGTCGATGCGCTGGCGGCGAAATTCCGCTTTCTGCTGAAGGTGCCCTCGATCGTGCTGGCCAATCTCGTGCTCGGCGAAAACGCCTTCCCCGAGTTCAAGCAGGAGGACTGCACCGGCGAGCGGCTGGCCGAAGCGCTGCAGCCGTTGCTGCAGGATAGCGAAGCGCGCGCTCGCCAAATCATCGCGCTGGAACGACTGCCGGACAAACTGGCGCTCGACGTGACGTCCCCTAGCGACACCGCCGCTGACATCGTACTGCGCTACGCAGACGGCGGACGCGTCGGCAGTAGCGAGCGCGGTTAATTCTGATCGAGCGTGGTTAAATAATCAGTCAACAGAGTTAATCGCCGCAAAGGCCCCTGCGAGCCTCGTCAGTGCGGTTTAGGTGTTTCGGCCACCACCCTAGCCAGACGCTCCAGCTCCACCTCCAGCGACAATCCTGGAGCCTCTGAGACCTATGCGGCGAGGTGAGTCTCGGACCGGTTCGGCCAAGAACCAAAAATCCATGCGCGCCCCTCCAATATCCGCAAAACAAGCCCTTTTCGATCGTTCATCATGAATTTTGTGGCCGTCGCCGGCACAGCGAGCGCGGTCGGCTCTCGCCTGGGTCCGGGCGTGCCGATGTGACTGTGCGCAGTCAACAGCCTTACCGGAGCGCCTGCCCATGGCCTAACCATCCCAACCCCTCTTGGCCGCGCCTTGATCCTGCGCCATTGTTCGGGCACACGGGCATCGTCCTTATTTGCGGTTTGGCGACATGGTTGCGATTCACTCAGCAGCGCCACGCGGCTTTGATGCGGCGGCTGCCAACACCACCCTGTTCGGTGCGCTGCTCGACGGCATCGCCGCCAACGGTGCCAAGCGCATCGCGCTCGAAGACGTCGAACGCCAGCCGATCACCTACGGCCGCCTCGTGCTCGCCGCGATGGTGCTCGGTCAGGCTCTCGCCCGCGAAACGCGTCGCTCCGAAACCGTCGGCGTGCTGCTGCCGAATGTGGCGGGCCTCGCCGTCCTCGTATTCGGGCTCAACGCCTTCGGGCGCGTGCCGGCGCTTCTCAATTTCTCGGCCGGCCTGAAAAACCTGCGCAGCGCCATCGCCACCGGCACGATCCGGCGGGTGATCACCTCGCGGCGCTTTGTGGCGATGTCGAACCTGGGCGATGCCGTCAAAGCGTTGGCTGAAATGGAGGTCGCGCCCGGCAAGAAACTGGCGATCACCTATCTGGAGGACGTGCGCAAAGCCATCGGCGTCAAAGACAAGATCCAGGGCGCGATCCGGGCCAAATTTGCCCGCCGCGTTCATCGCCGTTACGCGTTGGCGCCCAATCAGCCAGCAGTCGTGCTGTTTACCTCCGGCACCGAGGGGGCGCCCAAGGGCGTCGTGTTGACCAACGCCAACCTCGTCGCCAACGCCCGCCAGATCTTCGCCCACGCCGACGGCTTCCTCTCGCGTGACGAGATCGTCATGAACCCGCTGCCGCTGTTCCACAGTTATGGGCTGACCGCGGGCACGCTGATGCCATTGCTCTCGGGCATGAAGGTGGTGCTCTACCCGAGCCCGCTCCACTACAAGGAAATCCCCAAGCTGATCGGCGCCACCAAGGCGACCGTGCTGTTCGCCACCGACACGTTCCTGCAAGGCTATGCCCGAAGCGCCGACCCGGAAGACCTGAAAACCGTGCGCTACGTCATTGCCGGCGCCGAAAAGATCAAGGACCAGACGCGCGCCCTATGGGCACCCTATGGCACCACCATTCTCGAAGGCTACGGCGCCACCGAATGCGCGCCCGTGCTCGCCTGCAGTCTGCCTTCGGCCACTAAGCCCGGCTCCGTCGGCCCCCTGCTGCCGGGTGTCGAAGCGCGGCTCGAACCCGTGCCCGGCATCGACGCGGGCGGACGCCTGATTGTGCGCGGCCCCAACGTGATGGCCGGCTACCTGCTGGCCGACAAACCGGGCGTGTTGGTGCCGGTGCGCGACGGCTGGCACGACACCGGCGACATCGTCGACATCGACGCCGACGGCCTCGTCTCGATCAAGGGCCGCGCCAAGCGCTTCGCCAAGATCGGTGGCGAAATGATCTCGTTAGCCGCCGTCGAAGCCATGATTGCCGGCATCTGGCCCGAAAACAATTCCGTGGTGCTCTCGGTGCCCGACGCGCGCAAAGGCGAGCAATTGATGCTCGTCACCGACCGCCCGGGCGCCGATCGCGCCGCGTTGCTTGTGGCCGCTCGCGCCGAGGGCGTGCCGGAACTCTGGGTGCCGCGCTCGGTACTGGTTGTCGCGCAGATCCCCGTGCTCGCCTCCGGCAAAGTCGATTTCGTGGCCACCAGCGAACTGCTGAGCGCGACCCGTTCTGACGCCGCGGCGGCCCACTGAGCTGCCACGGCGATAACACAATGCCTTGGAGACATCATGAGCGAAGGTTCCATCCTGCTGGCTGACTGGACGACACCGTTCGGCCTCCCGCCATTCGACAAAATCAGCGACACCGATTTCGCGCCGGCCTTCGCCACTGCCATGACGCGTCACCTCGCCGAAATAGCGGCCATCGCGTCAGACCCAACAGCGCCGACCTTCGCCAATACCATCGACGCGCTCGAACGCGCTGGCCACGCCTTCGGCCAGGTCGGCGGCGTTTTCTGGAACCTTGCCGGCGCCGACAGTAACGATGCGCGCCAGCACGTCGAGCGCGACGTGTCGCCCCGCATGGCCGCCCACTTCAACGAGATCACGTCCAACGCTGCCCTGTTTGCGCGCGTCGACACGCTCTTCCGGGCGCGCGCCACGCTCGACCTCACACCCGAGCAACTGCGCGTCCTCGAACGCACGCACCTGGGTTTTGTGCGATCGGGCGCCGCACTCGCCACCACCGAAAAGGCCCGCATGGGCGAAATCCAGCAACGGCTTGCCACGCTCGGCACGCAATTCTCGCAAAACGTCCTTGCCGATGAAAAAGCCTTCGAACTTCCGCTACCGACCGAGGCCGATCGCGCCGGCCTGCCCGCGTCGCTGCTCGATGCCGCCGCCGAAACCGCGCGCGCGCGTGGCTCGTCTGCCAGCCACGTCATCACCCTGTCGCGCTCGCTGATCGAGCCGTTCCTCACCTTCTCGACCCGTCGCGATTTGCGAGAGATCGCATTCAAGGCCTGGGTGAAACGCGGCGAAAACGGCGGTGCCACCGACAACCGCGCCCTCGTCGCTGAAATCCTGGCCCTCAGAACCGAGCGCGCGCGCCTGCTCGGCTACTCAACCTTCGCCGACTTCAAGCTCGACGATACCATGGCCAAAACGCCCGCCCGCGTCCGCGCGTTGCTCGAAACCGTCTGGGCACCAGCCAAAGCCCGCGCCGAACGCGAACGCACCCGCCTTGCCCAGTTGGCAGCCAACGACGGCAGCAATATTGCGATCGAACCGTGGGACTGGCGCTATTATTCCGAGCGCGTGCGCGCCGCCGACTACGGCCTCGACGAAGCCGAGATCAAGCAATACTTAGCCATCGACCAGGTTATCGCCGCGGCCTTCGCCACCGCGCAGAAGCTCTTCGGCCTCTCCTTCAAAGAGCATCTCGGCCTCGCCCTCTATCACCCCGACGTGCGCGCCTTCGAGGTCACCGACAAAACCGGCCGCCACGTCGGCCTCTTCCTCGGTGACTATTTCGCGCGCGCGTCCAAGCGCAGCGGCGCCTGGATGAGCGCGTTCCGGCGGCAGGAAAAACTCCGTGGCCCCGTGCACCCGATCATTGTCAACGTCTGCAATTTCGCCAAGCCCGCGGCGGGCGCGCCGGCGCTGCTGTCGATGGACGATGCCCGCACGCTGTTCCATGAATTCGGCCACGGCCTGCACGGGCTGATGTCGAACGTCACCTATCCGTCGCTGGCAGGAACAGCGGTCGCGCGCGACTTTGTCGAACTGCCGTCGCAGCTTTACGAGCACTGGCTCGGCACCCGCGAAGTCTTGAGCGAATATGCCTGCCACCACGCCACTGGCGCGCCCATGCCCGCCAGCCTGCTCGACAAGATCAACGCCGCCCGCACCTTCAACCAGGGCTTCGCGACGGTCGAATTTCTGGCGTCCGCCATCGTCGACATCGATTTCCATTCGGCCACCGGCGCCGACCGTGATCCCATGGCGCGGCAGTCAGCCACGCTGGCCCGCATCGGCATGCCGCGCGAGATCGTCATGCGCCACGCCACGCCCCACTTCAGCCACGTCTTCTCGGGCGATGGCTATTCGTCCGGCTACTACAGCTATCTGTGGTCGGAAGTGCTGGACGCTGATGCGTTCGCCGCCTTCGAGGAAACCGGCAACGTGTTCGATCCTGTCACCGCCGAGCGCCTCGCTCGCTTCGTCTACAGCGCCGGCGGCGTACGCGACGAAGACGCCGCCTACCAGGCCTTCCGCGGCCGCGCCCCGAAGGTGGAAGGCCTGCTGAAGAAGCGCGGGTTGGTGTAACGGTGCGCGCACTTATCCCCTCTCCCCATGCGACGTCTCGCATAGGGAGTGGGTTAGCCCCGGACACTTGATACGGGGGCGGGACAACGAGTCGGCTGTTGCCCTTTGCGTGCAAGGTGCGCGCGATCTCAATCGGTCTAAAAACGTGACGCTCGTGCCTTCGGCCAGCAGCAGCGGCTGCCCCTCTCCTCGTTGAAGAGCAGGGATTAACGTAGCGCGCCCGTCCGCACCCTGAGCCGTCCGCCCACGCCGCCAACAAAAAAACCCCGCCAGACCGGAGCCGAGCGGAGTTTGGTGAGTGTGGCCTCAGATGTCGCTGTCAGCCGGCGCGCTTCAAGCCACCGAAGGCGGCTTCGAGCTGGGCGAACTGGGCGACGACCGTATTGGGGGTTGTCGGCGCGGGTTCCGCGCTGGCGGTCAACGCGTAGTCGAGGCGCGTGATCCGGTCGTTGAGGGAAAAGCTGAGCCCGATGAGGTCGCGCAGGCCCTTGGGCAGATCGTCGAAACCTTTGACATGGGCGGGACGCCCGATCGGCGCGAGCTTGACGCGCTGACGGCGGATGGCGGCCTGCTGCTGGTCGATCTCGCCATCCTTGACGGCACGATGCAGCATTAGCCACGACGCCAGCTCCAGCAGGCGCGTGGTCAGCCGCATGCTCTCGGTCGCGTACGTCAGCGTTACCGGCGATTGCAGCGTCTTGGCTTCCTTGCGGCCGGGGCCATCAAGATACGACGCGGTCCGCTCGACGAGAGTCATGCCCTCTTTGTAGATGGCGTCGAACTGGTCCGAGCTGGCGAAATGCGCGCCGAACGAGACAGTGGTCCCCATCGGCGGTGCGACGGCCGCTTGCGATGCAACGGCAGAACTCTCAACGTCACTCATGACACACTCTGACCCGACACATACCCGACACCCGGGCTGATCCGACACAACGGCTGTAGACTGATCCAAGATGGCACGTCCCGGTTAACGGGTAGTGCCAGAATGGGATGTTTTGATGGCTGACCTGACGGCTATAGTGGCCTGCACAGACGTTCATAAGCAAGAAGCGTGCAACATTGGCGCACCAAAAAAAATGAGCCGCCTTGCGGCGACCCAAGAGTTGACAGGTAGGCGTCAAACAGAGTGGCAGGGAGCCACTCGGGGATCCGGCGAACCAGATACAAAGAGAGCATAGTTCGGTAAGGTTGATAAACCGTTAACGGCATCCGCCCCCCGGGTGCAAACACAATTCATGATTTGAGCGCCACCGCTCCGGTGTTCCGCCATGCGGCGCGCGCGCTGGTGCGATCATGCCAGGCCGGCTACGCAGAGCACCGCCCCACCCTCCGGTCAGGATCGATTGCCCGCATGAATGCGCTGCTGATTGTCGTGCCAATTTTCGCGCTCATCGCCGTCGGCTATGCAGCGTCCCGTGCCGGTTATCTGGTCGACAACGCCCAAAAGGGTGTCGCCGAGTTCGCCTTCAATTTCGCCATGCCGGCGCTGCTCTTTCGTGGCATCGCCACAGCCGCGCCCGGCAGTGCGGGCTCAGCCTGGATCGTCGGCGCATACTTTGGCGGGGTCGCCATCGTCTGGGGCTTGGCAACGCTGGCCACGCGGTTTGGCCTCGGCCGTCCATCGCTGGACGCACCGACCATCGCGATGACGGCGTGCTTCGGCAACATCGTCATGATCGGCATTCCGCTGGTGCTCAGCGTCGTCGGCGAGCAAGGCGCAGCCCCCATGGCGGCGCTGCTCTCCATCCACACACCGCTATTGTGGTTTGCGGGCACCCTGCATCAGCAGATGGTCGACCGGACCAAGCGTCGCTCGGCAGCCGCAGTCGCGCGCCATATCGCGGTGGACCTGCTGCGCAATCCTCTGCTCATCGCAATCGCGGCCGGTGCATTGTGGCGGCTGTCGGGACTTGGTTTGCCCAAGCCGCTCGACAACACGCTGGCCCTGCTGGGTGGCGCCGGCGTGCCGTGCGCGCAGATTGCTTTGGGCGCCAGCCTCACGCGCTTCGCCATCAAGGGCCAGCTGCCGACGTTGACCCTTGTTCTGCTCATGAAGCTGATCGTGCTGCCGGCGGCGGTCTATGTGCTGGCTGTGCATGTGTTCGCGCTGCCCCGGGTAGCCGCCGAGGTGGCGCTGGTTTTTGCCGCCATGCCGGCAGGGGCCAACGCGTTCCTGTTCGCCGAGCGAACCCAGCGGGTGGTCAATTCGGCATCGGGCGCGGTGGCGCTCGGCACGCTGCTCGGCGCGGTGACCAGCACGGTCTTGATCGCCATGCTGCCAATGCTGGTGGGGCGGTGATTGGGCGCTCTCAGGCGGCCGGCGTGCTGGCCGGTCGGAAGGCGGCCGCTGTTGCCGTCGTGATGGCCGACGTGCGCGGCACCGCCATGATGCCATCCATATCGGCCAACAGTCGATGCACAGCCATTTCGACGGTATCCAGTTTCAAGGCGGCCATCGACTGTGTGTTGGCGGCGGTCTCAGCGCGGCAGCGCACGTCCTCGATCACTGTCGCCAACCGGTCAAACTCCTGGCGGTCGGCCACAGCGCCACGCAGGCCAGCGGGACGCGACCTGGGCGCAGCGATGGGAATATGCCTCGGTGTCGGCCGCGGTCGCATGAGCATACTCAGGGTAGCAAGCGCTGCCAGCACCACAGCCGCGACGGCGAACAGTTGCTGATAGGTCTCGATAACCAGTGTGTTGGCGTCGAATGACACGGCGGCGGCGTATCCCTGCAGTGGGGCGATCATCGCCGGTTGACGGTCGCGATCGGCGCGACGGCGGCATCATCGGTTTGAGCAAGCCATATCAGCGGCTTGCAGTTAACAATCCGTTAACCGCAGGACTTTTGCGCGCGATGCTGCGGACGGCTGCTATTTTGGCGACAGACCCAGCCCCATGGGCGGATCGAGCAGGGACGGCTGGCGTGCACCCGTCTCGACGTTGGCCCGGTGGGCCTGCGCCGGTGCAACCGTAGCGACTCGGAGCAGCCCCCGTTTTGCAGCCAGCGACGCCACGGCGCTTCGTTGCAACTCGGCGGGGCTCAACCCCCGGAACCGGTAGTGCCCCGTCATCTGGTCGACGAACAGCGCATCTTCCAGCTGCACGCCCCAGCCACGGTTGTGCGCAATCATCGGCCGGCCCGACGGCGCCACGACATCCGTCACGATCGCAATGTGCGCCGTCGACGATTTGTTCTGTGGCCGGTAGTAGGTGACGATGTCGCCGGGCAGATAGTCCTCGGTGTAGGGCGAGGTCGGGTGCTGCGTGCCATAGGTGGCCAGGAAGCGGCGGAGCAACTCGGTCCGGCGATGGTCGATGTTGCTGTCCGATGGGCCCGACGCGCGCGTCAAATGCACCAGTTCCTGCAGGTCGATATCGAGCGCGCGATAGGCGCGGATCACCACGTCCGTGCACACGCCGAATTGCGCCGGCACGTCGCCGCGCGGATAGGCGATCTGCATATAGCGCGCGTTATAGACCACCAGGTCGTTGGATTGCGCCTTGGCCGCGTCAGACAGGGCAAGCCCGAAGCGCTCGGGGTCTTGCAGCACGCTCGGGTCGGTCTGCGGCGCCGGCCAAACGACGGGCAATCGGGACTGCCCCTTGCGCGGCGTCGTGGCCGCCAGCAGCGCAACGGGCGCGCGACAGAGGGCAGGCGCAGCCAGCTCCGGAAGAGCAGCCACACGGGCGTCCCGATCGGCATCCGGCACAACGGCCGCGAGCGCTTCCGGCGGTCGCACGAAAGCCACCACGACGCGCGCGACATCGGCTTGCAAAGCAACGGCAGCGGCGGCCAGATCATGCGTTGCGAGCGGAATGGATGCGATGAGCGCCTCAGTCGGCCGCCGGAAAGCGCGCGCCGGTTCGGCAGCGTCTCGCGCCAGCTTCGGGATGATCGCGGCCAAGTCGTGCGTCGCCAAGTCGTGCGTCACCATGGCAACGGTCGATTGCGCGCGCTCCGGCGGACGCACGAAGGGCGGGCGCGGCACGCTCTCGGCCAGCGCCCGCCGCGCACCAGGACCGGGTGCCGTGTGCGACCTCGCGAGCCGTTGCGCATTGGGGCCTTCGAAGCGCTGCAGCGTCGCCATCAGCGTCGCGGCAATCAGCACCGGCAGCAGGATGATCAGCGCCGCCAGACGATCGGCACGCTGGTGCTGCGCGAAGCGCTCTCGTGCCTGTGCCCACACCGGGGCGGTGGCAGCAGGCGGCGTTGGCAGCGGCGCGAGCAGGCGGGCTTGCAGCGCGGGGTGCAGTTTTGAGGTGCGGCGGGCAGCGTGACCGCCGTGGGCGGTGGGCGTCTCGACCGACGCGCCGGCCGGCTTGGCCACCGTCGCGGGCTTGACCGCTTTCGGCGGTGGGCCTTTGGCGCCCCGCGCTGGCGGCCTGGATGCGCCCTTGGCGCCAGCGGCCTGATGCCAGCGCCAAATGTCGTTCGAGCGGTCGTCGTCCGGGCGCTGCGTTGTGCCAGCCTTCAACGCCACCGACCGCGACGAGCGCGGTGCGCGGCCGGCCTTCTTGCGGCCGTTCTGTGGGCGGCTCTTCTTCACGCAAACCTCGAACCGATGCCAGCAACCAACCACGGCAGGCCAGACCCGCCGACTGGACCGCGCTTCAACTCAGCGCCAGCCTACCACGATCGGCCCAGCAAACCCAAATAGTACAAAGGCAAGCATCTCCAGGATTTTGCAGCTTTGAGTTAACGTGATCGCGACAATCGGGCCGCACCCGTCAAGCCCGTCGATAGGGATAGCAGCGGACCGGATCGAGCGGCATCTTGACGTGACGGGCCAGCGCCAGGATCGCGGCCCCATGATCGGTGTAGGGGTCGCCATTGGACGGCCCCACGACCACCGGGCGGAACGTCTTCACGTCCTGCCCTGCGGGCGGCAGCATGGCGGTGACCAGCGGCGTGCCATCCTTGTCGCGCAAGGTGAGAAAAACCGGCATCGCCGTCTGGATGTAGGCGGCGCGGCCGATGTTCTGCTCGATGGCGGCCAGCGCTTTCGGTGGCACGTACGATTGCGCGGCCTGGTCGTAGGCATCGCGGAAATATTTCTCGACCGCGTGGTTCATCGCTCGGCTTTCGAGCAGCGCTTCGCCTGCGGTCTCCATCCGGAACCAGGTCGCAGCGCCAGCGTCGCACACGTATTTCATGATTGCCTCCTTGGAGGTCGTGCAGGCAGCGCCCCCGATCGGCCACCCCGCGCACAGCGAAAAAGGTAAGGGGATTTTGCAGTGATGCAAGATCTTCTTAGCCGCAGCTGATGGCAAGAGATGGGCGATGCGATGCACGCGTCAGCGCTGCCGCGTTACCAACCCAGGCGACGCCGGATCTCAGCAGCCCTCACCCCTTCGTCCCGCTCGCCTCGATCACGTCCTCATACG
>JANYHP010000516.1 GCA_025359005.1 Hyphomicrobiaceae bacterium
GCCTTCACGTCCTCCGGCATGATCTCCGGATTGGGATTGGCGAGCGCGAACACCAGCGGCTTCGGCCCCATACTGGCAACCATCTCGCGCGACACCACGCCCGCCGCCGACAGGCCGAGGAACACATCTGCCCCGGGCATCACTTCGGCCAGCGTGCGCGCGTTGGTGGCCTGAGCGAACGGCTCCTTGTAGGGGTCCATCAACTCGACGCGGCCCTTGTAGACCACGCCCTTGATGTCGGTGACGGTGATGTTCTCGCGTTTCATACCGAGCGCCACGAGCAGGTTGAGACAGGCGAGCGCCGCCGCCCCCGCGCCCGACGTCACCAGCCGCACATCGCCGATATTTTTGCCGACGACCTTGAGCCCGTTGAGGATGCCGGCCGCCACCACGATGGCCGTGCCGTGCTGATCGTCGTGGAAGACGGGAATATTCATCCGCGCCTGCAGGCGCTTCTCGATCTCGAAGCACTCCGGCGCCTTGATATCTTCAAGATTGATACCGCCGAACGTCGGTTCCAGCCGCGCCACGCACTCGATGAATGGATCGGCCTCGTTCTCGGCGATCTCGATATCGAAGCAATCGATCCCGGCGAATTTCTTGAACAGAACCGCCTTGCCCTCCATCACCGGCTTTGACGCCAACGGGCCGATATTGCCGAGCCCGAGCACCGCCGTACCGTTGGTGATCACCGCCACCAGATTGCCGCGCGCGGTCAGCCGCTCGGCCATGGCCGGGTCCTCGGCGATGGCCGTGCAGGCATACGCGACGCCCGGCGAGTAGGCGAGCGCCAGGTCGTTCTGGTTGACCACCGGCTTGGTCGGCCGGATGGCGATTTTTCCGGGCGGATCGCTCTCATGATAGTCGAGGGCGGCTTTGCGGGCGGCGAAATCAGTCGGCTTCGATGCGGTCATGGGCGGCGGACTCTGAGGTGCGATGGAAACGGGATCGGCGGCTGTCGTCGATGACACTGATGCTGGTTCGAGCAGCTTGGGGTGTTCAGCGCGTGCCGTCGCAACAGGCACGGCAGCTATTGGAGCGAGTGGCGTCGATACTGGCGTAAAGGGTGGGGCCTGCGCTGCTGATGGCACCACCGCGCCCGCGGGCGGCGAAGTCTCGCTGACTGGCGGCGGCCGCCGCATGCCTTCCGACCCCGGTGGCTCGGGCAGCGCCTCGGCCTCTCCCGTCAAGCGCTGCCAGAACGTACGCTTCTTCGTCATCAGCGCCCCCCGCTGCGGCATGGTTCGCCCACCGCGATACACCGGTGCCGGCCGCCGATCTGCCGGCAGGTCACCCGCGCCGCGTTTGCTCGCGCCCAGCTACTGTAGGGGCGGCCCAGCGCCTTGTCGCGCCCTACCTTGCGCGCCCACGCCGCTTTCGCCTGGCTCACCGCCGCAAATTCAAAATACTCCGGCGCGCCCGCCGCCACCGTCGCCGACCGCACACACACTTCGGCGGCGGCAGAGGCCGAGCCGACACCGACCAACACCAGCGTGAGCGCTACAACGACCTGTTTGCCCCGGCGCCCAGCAGATCTCCGCGAGGCAGCTAAGTCGTGACCCCGCACTGCACCCCTCCCTTGGTGGCGCTGCAATGGATGCGCACCACCTTCGTTCTTATAATCCGTGTGCCGGATGAGGAACGCTTTGTCCAGCTTTGCAATGTCAAAGCGCCGGGCGCGTGGCGTCCAGCGTCATGATCGGTCGCCCGGAGCAACGTCCAGTCAGAAGGGAATTTCGATCTCGACCCGCGTGCGGATCGTGCCCTGCTCGGTGGCCGTCGTCGTTCCGAACAGATAGCCGATCTCGTATTTGATTTTTCCGCGTCCGAGAATGTCGGCAAGGCTCGCAGCCCCCGAGATGACCGGCCCGATGCGGAGTTGCCGTTCGTTGAACGTGCCGGCCGCGTTGACGTTGTCGATCTGGCCGAACAGTTCAATGCCGGGCTGGAACAACGGACTGAGCTGATAACGCGTCTGCCAGGCATACGAGATCGTGTCGGCGGTGCCGGCGTTGCGGCCGACTTCCTTTTCGAGAAATACGTTGAACGTATTGATGAACTTCATGTGCTCCTTCTGGAACAGCGCGCCCATTTTGAT
>JANYHP010000608.1 GCA_025359005.1 Hyphomicrobiaceae bacterium
TGCCGCGCCTGTTCGATCAGACCGCGCAACCCCGCGACATCCGGCGGCGACCCCGCCAACAGCGCGGGCTTGCCGCGCTCGGTTGCCGCAAACGTCAACAAGTCGGCACACAACGTTGCTGGATCGGCCGCAGCGATGGCGGACGCCGTCGCGTAGCCGCCGCCAACCAGCAGATCGGCCTGCGCCCCAGGCAGCATCGGCAGTGCCAGCATCAGCCGCGTGCGGGCCTGCCAAGCGCCGAGAGTTTCGGCCGCCAACGGAAGCGGCTTCACGCGCGCGCTCAATCCCGCGGGATCGGCTGCCAGGAACGCCTCGACCGTTTCGATCCCGGCGGCACGCAGGCATCTGGCGTCGACCGCCTTCATGCCCGGGCATTCAGCGATATCGCGACCGCTCTCGACGCGCGCGACCCGCCGCTCGCGAAAGTTCGACAAGCCGGAAGCCAGCATCGGCAGCGCCGCAGACGCCGCCGCATGCGCAAGCCCCGAGCGATCCACCGCCACGAAACGAGCCGCCGAGGCCGCCAAAGCGGGTGCGGCGCCGACCGGCGGGACCATATCCTCCCCATCCCCGACCTGAAGTGCACGTGCGACATCCGCTCGATTGCGGGCCGCATCGGCCTTCACCCACGCAGGCGCCGGTCGCGGCAGTTCAATCACCGCGCGGCGCCGCGGCAGCACGATCACCTCGGCATCGAATTGCTCGCCTGTCGCCACCGCGACTGCAGCCGCCGAACGCCTGATTTCGAGCGGAAACACATTGTCGACCGGCGCCGGCGTCCGCAGCGGCTGGATTTCCTTGGCGTAGACGTCACGCTTGACACGGTCCTCCTCGGGCAACGTCGCCGACGCATGGCCCTTGGCCCGTATCTCGTCATACATGGCGATCATCTGCCGACGGTCGGCCGCGTGGCGACGGTTGCGGGAAGCCCGTGCCAACGGCAGACCGAGCAAGGCCTGCAGCACGCCCGTCCGCAATGAGACTTCGGGTGGCCGGGTCGCTGCATCCGAAATGGCCCGGTCAAAGACCGCCGCGACCAGGTCGATTTGCGCCGCGATCACCGAGGCCATGACGTGCTGCCCGATCACATCGAGGCCGGCCGCCACGTCCCCCACCGCGCGCGCGAGATCGAAATGCGCCAGCAGTTTCTCATACGCACTCCGGGCACCTATCGCACCCTCGCCGAGGGCCGCGCTCAGAAAATCGGCATCGCCTGCCAAAACGACTGCCGGTTGGGCTTTGTAAAGCGGCATGCGGCGCAAACTGTCGAACGTCAGCCATGTCGTTGCGTCGCAGGCGAACCGGATATCGTTGTCCGCCTCCGATTGCGCAGTGTGAAACGGATGCAGCGCGTCGACGATGTAGTGCGCCAGCACGCCCGCGCAATACGCCGCATTCTGCCATTCCGATTTCGCAAGGGCCACAGTCAGGTTCTGATACCAACTTTGCGCACGTGCAATGGCGCCGCCGGCAAAGTTCTCATTCGCAAATAAGAGATGATTGCGAAAATCCCGGAACTCGACATCCGGCGCCGCGGCCCCAACGCCCAACAGGTCGGCATGCATGAGGAGCATGCGCTGCCAGCCGTCGGCTTGTGCGCCCGAGAGCTGGGCTAAGGCCTCAAAGGCAATCGCCTGATGAACGGTTCCGACATGCGCCAGCCCGATCAGCCGCGACGCCAATCGCGAGGCCCTCGATACCCGACCTGATGCTGTTTTTGCCCCGGTACTCGCCATGAGCCGCCCCCCGCTCTGATCACAGGCGTATCGTCGCAGTGAGTCGCTGGATTTGTTGAGCCCCTAAATGCAAGTTTCACCAGGAATAAGCGCCTTCGCGCTATTTTTGCCCCGCCCCGCCCTCGATGAATCCCATGACCGCTGTGTGATCGGCACCCGGGCCGAGGGCCTTCGCCGCGCGACCGAGTTCAGCCGCCACAAACGACAACGTCGCAGCGTCGATACCGAGATCGGCGGCGAGCGCGCGGGCCATGCCGACATCCTTCTCCATCAGCGCGAGCGCGAAGCCGGACGTGAAGCTGCGCGGCACGAGATAGCGCGCCGCCTTGTTCTCTGTCGTGTTGTTGCGGCCGGTGGACGCGTTGAGCACATTGATGGCGACGCCCGCGTCGAGGCCGAATTTCTCCGCCACGACGAGCGCCTCGCAGGTGGCAAGCAGCCCCGCCGCCGAGACGTAGTTGTTGAGCGCCTTGAGCGCATGGCCGGATCCCAGTGCGCCCGTCCGATGCACGGTGCCCATGGCGGCAAGCACCGGCGCGACGCGATCGACGTCTGCGTCCGCCCCCCCCGTCATGATCGCCAAGGTACCGGTGTGCGCCTTGCCGACGCCGCCGGAGACGGGGGCGTCGACGACCGTGATGCCTCTCGTCCCGAGCGCCTCGGCGAGCGCGCGCGTATCCAGCGGATAGGACGAACTCATATCGACGACCACGCTGCCCTTTGAGAGCGCCGCAGCCAATCCAGGCACCTTGGCGTCGCCAAGCACGACCGCGGCCACCACTTTGCTGTCGGGCAGCATGGTGATGACGATCTCCGCTGCCCCGACCGCCGCCAGCGTGGCTGCCGCCGTGACCTTGCCGGCATTGCCCGCCTCGGCCGCCAGCGCCGTCGCGACACCCGCCCGCGCGTCGTAGGCGATGACGGCATGACCAGCCTTGGCAAGGCACCGCACCATCGGCGCCCCCATGTTGCCCAGGCCGATGAATGCAAGTGTCTGAGCTGCGTGCGTGGGCATGGCTGGTCCTGATGCTGGCGATTGCGAGGCGGTCGCCCGATCATGCGCGGTCACCGGATCAGGGGCAATCGGCACGGGGTCATAGCTGCCGCCACCGCGCGCGCGGCGGTTGATCGCTTGCATCCCGCAAGGCGTCTGTCATAATCCCGCTGTTCCGAGGGGTGCCTCGGCCGGGCAACCGGCCGGCGCTGAGATGGCCGCAGCTGAGTAATCAGAGGCCAAACCCGTCGAACCTGATCCGGGTCATACCGGCGGAGGGACTGGAACCGTTTGCGCTCAGGCACTTCGTGCCCCCATCCAAAGGTGGATGCTGCGCTCACTTTTCCGCCCAATGTCGTGCAACCGGACGCTTGCAGGTTGGGTCGAGCATGTCGCCCGGCGCGCAACCACGAGCGGACTGCGCATTTCTCGGGTCGCGCTTCGATGCGTGGCCCAAACGAGTTCCAGTCGAGACCCGCCCCCGCAGGAGACCCATTCATGACCATCCAACCCAAGTCCGTGCTGCCGGCGCCGGAAACCGTTACCATCGGCCCCATCATGGGCTCGCGCAAAATGTACGGGGCGAGCGCGGCTCATCCTCATATAAGAGTGCCGTTCCGCGAGATCACGCTGACCGACGCCGCCGAGCCCCCCGTGCGCGTCTACGATCCATCCGGCCCCTACACCGACAGCGCGGCGACGATCGATCTCAAAGCCGGCCTGCCGCAAGTGCGCCGCGCCTGGCTGGACAAGCGCGGCTTGTCGACGGTGACACCCCGCGCGGTCAAGCCCGAGGACAACGGCAATGTGGCCGCTGACCGGCTCGTGCCGCAATGCCCGGCCCGCCGCCCCGTTCTCGCTGCCGGCACCGCCAAGTATGTGACGCAATACGAATTTGCCCGCGCCGGCATCATCACCGAGGAGATGATCTATGTCGCCCACCGCGAGAACCTCGCGCGCGAGGCGGCCGTCGACGGCGCGGCCGAGCGCATCGCCGACGGCGAGGGTTTTGGCGCCACATTGCCCGAGTTTATCACGCCGGAGTTCGTCCGCTCAGAAATCGCCCGCGGCCGCGCCATCATTCCAGCGAACATCAATCA
>JANYHP010000612.1 GCA_025359005.1 Hyphomicrobiaceae bacterium
TGGGCGCGGCACCAAAGGCGAGGGCGCTGCCCTCGCGCTCCCGCCAAAGGCCTGAGGCCTTTGGAAACCAACCGGTGTCGCGCTGACCGCGAGAGTCGTGTTCGGGGCAGCACGATCAGCCGTCGTAACCTTCGATGATGACGAGGTCGGCCACGGACGCCGTGTTGCGGACGGCTGTTGCGGCTTTGTATTCGGGGCTGTCGTAGCAATCCTTCGCAACTTGATAGCTCGGGAATTCGATGACGACGTGGCGCGACCGGAGAGCGCCCGAGCGCATCTCGCTCGCACCGGAACGGACGAGAAATTTTGCGCCATACTTTGCGAACGCGATGCCGTTGAGACGAACGTACTCTTTGTATTTTTCCGGGTCAGAGACGTCGACGTGGGCAATCCAGTAACCTTTGGGCATGGGTGTTTTCCTTAGCAACTACTTCTTGTGTGCGCCTAAAGGGGATGACGTTCGCGGCGATGGTCGAAGATCTGATGCACGGACCCTCTTTCCGTAATCCGAGATTCGACCCGAGCGATCTGCTTGTGAGCCCGACACGGAGGCTCGCGCGGCACGTTTGAGTGCCGCCTCCACCTTTTCCTTGTTCGTGATTTTTGTCATAGGTCGTCCGAGGTTGCGACTAGATTGAAATCGCCTTCGACACTATCCCAGACAGACCAATCGTTGACTATCGGTTTGTATATCTGCTCCAGATATTGCTCGCTGCGCGCAAACCGTCGTCTTATGACGGGCTCAGGAATATTGTGGCCTCCAGCAAGAACGCGGCGTCGCACGCGCTCGACGGACATTTCTACATTTTGTAGCCGCAAGTAGATAAGTGAGACGTAGTAGCCAACGCCCTGCCATACTGGGATTTTAGCCGCGTAGCTGCGTGTAGCCAAGGTGGTCTCGAGCATGAACTCCCGTTCATCCGCGACGAGCTGATCAATAAGGCTAAGCATTGCACGACCTGCTCTGGCGTCCAGCGACATTTGAGTCGTGCCTGCCTGCAATTCCCTGATGTCTTGCGCGAGTTCATCGGCGTTCACATAGAACAGACCCTCCTGCTTCGCGGGAAGATACTGCCTGGCGAAGCTTGTTTTTCCAGCGCCGTTGGGGCCGGCAACGATGATGATCTCCTGCATGCAAATTGCCTTTGAACGTCACCCCTTCTTCTCATCCAGGATATTCACGCGGACGTGGAGTTCGCGGAGTTGTTTGTTCGACACTTCGCTGGGGGCGCCCATGAGCAGGTCGTTGGCCTGCTGGTTCATGGGGAACAGCGCCACTTCGCGCAGGTTCTTGGCACCGACGATCAACATGACGATGCGGTCGATGCCGGCGGCCATGCCACCGTGCGGCGGCGCGCCGTACTGGAACGCGCGATAGAGGCCGCCGAAGCGGTCTTCCACATCCTTCTGCGTGAGGCCGGTGTGCTCGAAAGCGGTGACCATCGTCGTCGGGCGGTGGTTGCGGATGGAGCCGGACGCCATTTCGAAGCCGTTGCAGACGATGTCGTACTGGTTGGCTTTCAGCGCGAGCAATTGCTCTGTCGTTGTCGCGGCTGCAAGCGCGTCGTGGCCGCCCTTCGGCATCGAGAAGGGGTTGTGGGCAAAGTCGAGCTTCTTGTCGTCGTCGTTCCATTCGTAGAACGGCATGTCGACGATCCAGCAGAGCGCGAACTTCGCCTCGTCGACCAGCTTCAGCTCGCGGCCGACCTGGTCGCGGGCGAGGCCGGCGAACTTGTAGAATTTGGCGGGATCGCCGGCGGTGAAGAAGCAGGCGTCGCCGGTCTTGAGCCCCGTCTGCTTCTGGATGGCTGCGGCGCGGTCGGCCCCAATGTTCTTGGCGATGGGGCCAGCGCCTGCTGCGCCTTCCTCGTCGCGCCACATGATGTAGCCGAGGCCGGGCTGGCCTTCCTTCTGGGCCCAGCCGTTCATGCGGTCGCAGAAGGCGCGGCTACCGCCGGTGGGCGCGGGGATGGCCCAGACGCGGACCTTGGGGTCTTTCTCAATCATGCCGGCGAAGACCTTGAAGCCCGAGCCGCGGAAGTGCTCGGTGACGTCGGCCATCTCGATGGGGTTGCGCAGGTCGGGCTTGTCGGAGCCGTATTTGCGGATCGCCTCGTCATAGGGAATGCGAGGCCAGCCTTTGGTGACGGTCTTGCCGCCGGAGAATTCCTCGAAGATGCCGGTGATGACCGGTTCCATCGTCTGGAACACGTCTTCCTGTTCGACGAAGCTCATCTCGAGGTCGAGTTGGTAGAACTCGCCGGGCAGGCGGTCGGCGCGCGGGTCCTCGTCGCGGAAGCAGGGAGCGACCTGGAAATAGCGGTCGAAGCCCGAGATCATCAACAGCTGCTTGTATTGCTGCGGCGCCTGCGGCAGCGCGTAGAATTTGCCCGCATGAATGCGGCTCGGCACGAGAAAGTCGCGCGCGCCTTCGGGTGACGAGGCCGTCAAAATTGGCGTGGCGAACTCGTTGAAGCCGGCTGCTTCCATGCGGCGGCGGATCGACTTGATGACCGCCACGCGCGTCATGATGGACGCGTGCAGCGTCTCGCGGCGGAGATCGAGAAAGCGGTATTGCAGGCGCAGGTCTTCTGAGTAGTCCGGCTCGCCGAAGACGGGGACGGGAAGCTCTTTCGCCTCAGACAACACCTCGATTTCTTCGGCATACAGCTCGATCTCGCCGGTGGCCATGTCGGCGTTGCTCGTTCCAGCGGGCCGCGCGCGGACCTTGGCGTCGATGCGGATCACCCACTCCGAGCGCACTTTTTCGGCGAGCTTGAAGGCGGGGGATTCAGGGTCGGCGACCACCTGAGTCATGCCGTAGTGGTCGCGCAGATCGATGAACAGAACGCCGCCGTGGTCGCGGACGCGATGGACCCAGCCGGAGATGCGAACGGTAGCGCCGTTGTCTGTCGCGCGCAGGGCGCCGCAGGTGTGCGTGCGGTAGCGATGCATCATGGCGGAGCCATGCAAGGATGGAGTGGAAGTCGCCGCGGCCATGGCCGTTGGTCCTCAAATCAGATGCTGTCGTATGGGTCCGGGAAAAGCGCATCAGGGCGCGGCTTTGTCAACGTCCCTGGATTCGGCCAAAGCGGCGTGACCTAGTACGGTTGCCGGGCTTTCGCGTGGCTTGCTCGTGGCCGCATCCCGCGGGCTCACGACATCGCCTGCGGCCCTCAGAGGGTCTGTGGTTCGCGCATCCCGCTGCGAACCACTGTGCGCCGGAGGCATCCGGACGCGTTGGATTGACTATGCCAGAACCTCACGGAAATGCAACTTTTCGGTGTGATTAAGGTTTATTTCTCGCAGAAGAGCGCTTTCCGCTTGGTTGGCATGGGGGGAAGCGCTCCAGCTCTTTGTTGGTCGCATCTTTTTGCACCAAACCGGTGTCCACCTTGGTGGACGATGCCTTATGGAAACCGATCCACGAACGCGGAAATCGCGTCAGACACCGCCGCACATTTCGCGTCGCGGTCCGGATCATCGGTACGCGGGATGGTCTTGAGGATCTCATCCAGGGCCGACTGCATCGCGGTGCTGGCGCTGAAGGCGTCGGCACGCGATGAGTACCGGCAGGTGTGAAAAAACCAGCCGTAGATGCCAGACGTGATCGCGAAGTTGACGGCGCCGCCAAGGTCTTCGACGACAATGCGGGCTCCGAGGTCGTGTTCGTAATCGGCAACGACGGTGCCGCCGTTCAGATCACGCGGGTCGAGGGCATCGCGGGCGTCTGTCGGTGTCCAGGGATCTGTTGGCGTTGACGACATGAGAATGGTGCTCCACCGCCGAGCCACGCGCCGAACGGCACAAGGGTGGCGATCACCAACGATCCTGTCGCCCCTCCAGCGGCGGGTCAATCGGGCATGCCACGCCGCGAGCCAGGATCACGGCGGCTGCCCCCAGCACGACGTCAACGTCGGCTGCTTGGCGTTCGATCGCTTCGGTGCGGCGGCTGCTCAGCCTGCCTTGATCCAGACGTGGTTGTCGTGGAAGGGGGCGCCGCCGTAGGGGGCGGCTTGGGCGGCGGAGGTGAGGGTGTTGATACCCTCGCCGTTGTCGAACTGGTCGTTGGGCGCGATGCCTTCGACGATGACGACGCCGCGCTGGACGCCGGGGAAGCTTTCGGCCCACAAGCCGATTTCGCCGCGCTCGTTGCCCATGTGGATTTTCGCGCCGTCGGCCAGGCCGAGCTTTGCCATGTCGTCGGGATGGATTTTTGCGCGCGGCTTGCCTTCGCGCTTCAGGCTCGACGGCGTTTCATTGAACGATGAGTTGAGATAGCTGCGCGAGGGGCTGGTCGCCATGCGGAAGGGGTGCGCGGCGTCGGCGTTCTCGTTGATGTCCCAATGATCCGGCAATGCTGGCATGTGGCCGGTACCGAGCCCCAGTTCCATGCGGCGCGACGACGGCACATTGTCCCAATCGGGGCGGAACTTGAATTTGCCGTCGGCGTAGCCGAAGCCCTTGATGGAGTGGGCGGTGTCAAAATCGGGCTGGCAGTCGATCCATTTTGTCTGTTCGAGGTTCGCGAGTGTGCCCCAGCCGGACTCTCGCAAGGTCCAGTCGATAATCTCGCGCGGGGTCATGGCAAAGCCCGGGTGCTCCGCGCCGACACGTTTCGCGACTGCTGCGATCACGTCGTGGTTGGACCAGCATTCGCCCGGCGGCTCGACCAGCTTTGGCCCCAGCAGAATGTGCTGATGGCCGCCGCCCTGGTAGACGTCGTCGTGCTCGGTGAACATGGTGGCGGGCAGAACGAGGTCGGCCAGTTCGGCGGTTGCGGTCATGAACTGCTCGTGCACACACGTGAACAGATCGTCGCGGGCAAAGCCGGCTTTCACCTTGCGCTGCTCGGGGGCGACCTGCACGGGGTTGGTGTTCTGGATGATCATGGCGGTGACGGGCGGGCCGCCTTTGAGATCATACGGATTGTTGGTCAGCACGTCGCCGATGCGGCTCATGTCGAACTGACGGACGTTCGGATCGAGCCGGTCGCCGGCTTCGATCATCGATCTGTTCCAGTGAAAAATGGCGCCGTTGTTGTGGAAGGCGCCGCCGCCTTCGTGCAGCCACGCACCCGTGACGGCTGCGATGCAAGCCGCCGCGTGCATATTGGCTGACCCGTTCTTCTGCCGCGAGAAGCCGTAGCCAAGACGAAAGAACGTGCGCGGCGTGGTGCCGACAAGGCGCGCAAACGCTTCGATCTCGGCGACGGTGAGGCCGGTGATGGCGGATGCCCATTCCGGAGTCTTGAATTTCAGGTGCGCTTCGAGATCGCGCGGGCAGTCGGTGTACTTGTCGAGATAGGGCCAGTTGGCGTGGCCGTCGCGGAACAGCACGTGCATCACCGCGCACGCAAGCGCGCCGTCCGTGCCGGGGCGCAGGCACAGCGCGAGATCGGCCTGCGCCATCGTACCGTTCTGGTAGATGTCGATGGCAACGATTTTGGCACCGCGCTCTTTTCTTGCTTTGACCGCATGCGTCATCACGTTGACCTGCGTGTTGACCGCATTGGTG
>JANYHP010000023.1 GCA_025359005.1 Hyphomicrobiaceae bacterium
GGCGCCGCCGCCTGGGGCTGCTGCGGCGGCAATCCGGCAATCGTCAAACCGGGCACGCTGATGGTCTGGCGCAGCGGCGGCGCAGTCGCAGTCGGGATTTCGATCGTTTGCACCTTGCGCGCGGCCGCCGGCGCCGCCTGGTCACCACCGGCATCCGCCGGCACGACCTGCGGTATCGCTTCCCCGCTCAGACGCTCGACTGCCTTGGTGTCCACTGCGGCGACTGTTGGCCCAGCCGGCCGCGTCCTGGCCGGACCGGCATCGGCCTTGACCACCACAGGCTTGGTCGCAGCCGTCATCAGGCCGCCGCCGAATTTCTTCAGGCCATAAGCCGCACCGCCGCCGATCGCGACAGCCAGGACCAGCGCGCCCATGATCTTGAGAATGCCGAAGCGACGGCGCGGCACCTCCTCCTCGTCATCATCTTCGTACTCATCGTCGTCGGTCTCGTCGTGTTGCGCATGTGGTGCCGCGACCGGCTGCCGTACACCCAAGGCGCCCGAAGCAGGCGATGGCGCTGTGGGCCGCCCGGTGACCGGGTCGACGCCGCCCTGCTGTGGCGCACCATAGGCGCCCAAGTCGTAGCCGCGCGGATCGACGCCCTGGGGTTGGCCGTAGGCTGGCGCAGCCGGATAGCCGGCGGGAGGCGGCGCATAGCCCTGCTCGGCGTAGCTGCCACGCAGCTGCTGCGCCGGATCCGGATAGCCCTGCGGCGGCTGATAGCCAGCCTGTGCGTAAGCCGGCTGCTGTTGATAATCACCGGGCTGCGGCGCGGCGGCCGGCGGGAAATAGTGCCCGTGATGGGGGTCCGGTTGCGGCGCATACTGCTGCGGCTGCGGGTAATTCGGTGGTGCATAACCGGACGGGGCATAGCCCTGCTGGCCCTGGTATTGTTGCAACGGAGGCGCCTGCGGCGGCAGCGTTTGTGGCTGGTGCGGCCACGGCAACTGACCCGGCTGGCCACCGTGCTGCGCCTCGTAGCCCGCGCCTTGTCCGCCGTCGGCCCACGGCAGACCATGATCCACAGCATCTGGCCCACGCGCTGTACGGCTGGCCGGGACGCCGGTTCTGTCTGGATTGCTGTTCGATCGCGACATGATGCTTATGTCCCTCGGCATCGCCGGGCCCAGAAGCCACGAAATCCAGCCGGACTCCGATCCTCCTGAACACTGCTCACACTGCCTGCCCGCCCCGAAGACGTTACCCTAACGTCAGCCCGCTGCTGCGTCCAGGTCCACGCAGACACCGAAATGCCTGCAGCCGGGTTCAAGGCGCCCTGCCTGTCACCTATCGCAATTCTTCCGGTGCTCCGACACCCAGGATCGCCAGCCCTGTCGCCAAAACCTGTGCATGAACTGCGACGAGCGCCAGTCGGGCGGCCGTCAGGCCTTCGTCACTCTGCTGAATGTACCGCAAATGTGGCGAATCGTTGCCCCGTGCCCAGTGTCCATGGAAAGATGATGCGAGTTCATAGAGATAGAATGCGATCCGGTGCGGTTCCCGGGCCGTCGCGGCGCCCTCGATCATGACCGGGAAATAGGCGAGTTTTTTGATCATATCGATCTCGCTCGGATCCGACAGGCGGCTGAGATCAGCGTTGATCACCGCTGGGCTCGCAGCTCCGAGGCTTGGGAACACTTCAGCCACGTTTCGGAACACCGATTTTGCCCGCGCGTGCGCCATCTGCACGTAGAAGACGGGGTTCTCCTTCGACTGCTCGAGCACCTTGGCGAGATCGAAATCGAGTGGCTCCAGCTCCTTGCGATAGAGCATCATGAAGCGCACCGGGTCCGGCCCCACCTCGTCGACCACATCGCGCAGCGTCACGAACGTGCCCGACCGTTTCGACATCTTGAACGGCTCGCCATTCTTGAGCAGTTTGACGAGTTGCACGACGCGGATATCGAGGTCGGTGCTGCCACCGCTTGTAGCCCACGCCTTTAGCTTGCCCTTGGCGTCGAGCGGCACCGTGCCGCCCGTCAACGCCGCGACGGCCGCCAGGATGCGGTGGATGTAGCCGATGTGATCGGCGCCGAACACGTTGACCAGGTGGCGATACCCACGCGTGAGCTTGTCGTAGTGATAGGCTACGTCACCGGCGAAATACGTGTAGCTGCCGTCCGACTTCTGGATGGCGCGGTCGGTGTCGTCGCCGAACGCCGTCGACTTGAACAGCGTCTGCTCGCGATCCTCCCACTCGCCATCGTCGTGATCGACCGGCCGCGGCAGATGCCCCTCATAGACATAGCCCTTGGCACGCAAGGCGGCGATGGCGGCCGCCACTTTGTCGGTGCCCGCTTGCGTCAGCGACGCCTCGGAGAAGAACAGGTCGTGGTGGATATTGAGGGCCGCCAGATCGGCCTTGATGCCCGGCATCATGGCGGCGATGGCAAACGCCCGCACCATCGGCATCCACCGGTCTTCGGGCATGTTGGTCAGCGCCCGCCCGTGCTCTTGCGCCAGCGCCTCGCCGACTGGCTTGAGGTAATCGCCCGGATAGAGACCCTCCGGTATGGCGCCGATATCGTCACCCAGCGCCTCGCGATAGCGCAGGAACACCGACCGCGCGAGCACCGCGACCTGGCCGCCGGCGTCGTTGGTGTAATATTCGCGTGTGACGTCATAGCCGGCGAACGCCAGCAGGTTGGCCACCGCGTCGCCGAACACCGCGCCGCGACAATGGCCCACATGCATAGGTCCCGTCGGATTGGCCGACACATATTCCACATTGACCTTCGCGCCGTGCCCGAGATCGGCGCGGCC
>JANYHP010000074.1 GCA_025359005.1 Hyphomicrobiaceae bacterium
CGACGTGATCGCGATCAGCGGCACGCGGAAGCGTCGCGAGTATGTGATGATATTGCCCAATTCCACCGTCTCGCCCGACCAGCTCAGCGCGATGATCGCGTCCTCACGCGTTACCATCCCGAGGTCGCCGTGGCTCGCCTCCGTCGGGTGCACGAAGAACGCCGGCGTGCCCGTCGAGGCCATTGTCGCCGCAATCTTCTGGCCGACGTGCCCGCTCTTTCCGATGCCGGTCACGATCACCCGGCCCTTGGCTGCCACCAGCGCCTTAATCGCGGCCGCAAACGGCTGCGCCATGGCGCCTTCCAACGCCGCCTTCAATTGCCCGAGACCATCGTATTCGACCTCCAGCGTGCGCACCGCCGACGCGCTGGCGGCTAGGTCGGCGGGGGCGTGATCCGTCATGCTGTCATCCTGGTCGAAACGATGGGCGGCGCCGCGGCCCCCTGCACCCGAATCCCTTGATGTCTAACAGAGCGCCGCCAACCTCGACAACCGCGACCCCGTGGGCGCGGCCAAACCGGTGTGGATCATGTCGCATTGCTGGAGACGCGGGCGTGAGCAACCGTGCGTCGCACCCTGCCGTGAGGATACAATTATGCGCCCGATCTCGACGCGCCCGCGGATTTCCTGTCTGCTGCGCGTGCGTGACACCGTGGTGCGGCGCGCGCTCGATCGGTGATCCGACTGTCATTTCCCGGCTGCGAGAGATAAGAAAATTCATCCCAGGCACCACGCCTCAGCGCACACACGGCCTACGCGGCCTGCCTGAGCGAGCATCGGATTTCCCGGTCTTGCCAGCACGCGCCAAGCGCCACCCGTGCCCGCGCGACTGTCCGATGGCCGCGCGTTGCGCCATCCTCGGCGCCCTCGTATCGTGTCGACAGCAGTGCGCGGCCGTTGTGCGGCCGTCACGACCACAACCAAGAGACATCCCGATGAGCGCTCCAAATCCAGGCACCGGCATCCGCACCACCAACGGCCGCGGCCGCCTGTTCGACAGCGTGCTCGACACCGTCGGCGACACGCCCTCGATCCGCATCAACGCGCTGGCCCCAGCCCACGTCAAACTCTACGTCAAGGCCGAGTTCTTCAATCCCGCCGGCTCCGTCAAGGACCGCCTCGCCGCCAACATCATCGAGGCCGCCGAGCGCGCCGGCACGCTCAAGGCCGGCCAGACCGTGGTGGAAGCCACCAGCGGCAACACCGGCATCGGCCTCGCCATGGTCTGCGCCGCCAAGGGATACCCCTTCGTTGTCACCATGCACGACGGCTTTTCCATCGAGCGGCGCAAGCTGATGCGTTTTTACGGCGCCAAAGTCATCCTCACCCCGCGCGCCCAGAAGGCGTTCGGCATGGTGCAGAAGGCGCAGGAACTTGCCGACAAGAACGGCTGGTTCCTCGCCAGCCAGTTCGAGACCAGCGCCAATGCCGACATTCACGAGACGACCACGGCGCGCGAGATCATCGCCGACTTCAAGGGCCACAAGCTCGATTACTGGGTGACCGGCTATGGCACCGGCGGCACCGTCACCGGCGTTGCCCGCGTGCTGCGGCGCGAAAGCCCGCACACCAAAATCGTGCTCAGTGAGCCCGCCAACGCCGCCCTTCTCGCCAGCGGCACCAGCCAGCCGCGCAACGCAGCGCACCAGCCCTCGGCCGGACACCCCGCCTTCAATCCACATCCCATTCAGGGCTGGACGCCAGACTTCATCCCCTATGTTCTGCAAGAAGCGATCGACAAGAGATTCTACGACGAATTGGTTCCCGTCACTGGCCCGGCCGGCATCGAATGGTCGCGCAAGCTGGCTCAGAAAGAAGGCATTTTCACCGGAATTTCCGGCGGCGCCAGCTTCGCCGTTGCCATTGAAGTTGCCAAGAAGGCCCCGTGGGGCTCCACCATCCTCTGCATGCTCCCCGACACCGGCGAACGCTATCTGTCCTCGCCCCTATTCGAAGGCATCCCCGAAGACATGAATCCGGAAGAAGTCGAACTGTCGAAGTCCACGCCGGGCAACCAGATGGGGTGAGCGCTGCCGCGTCATAGTCACAGGGAGGGCGAGGCCCCGTCCTCGCACGCGCGCGCTGGCTTCACCGCGCAGCTTGGCCCGCCAGTTCGACAACGATGCGATCTGCCCCGTAGACGTGAGAGAGCGCGTGCCGCACCGCGCCAATGGCCACGGCGATGGCGCGATTGGCGGTCCCGTCATAACCGAAGCCGCCACCGAGCGACGGCAGGTTGCCGTCAAAAATCAGCCCCACCACCTCGCCCCCGCGATTGATCACCGGCGAGCCGGAGTTGCCGCCGATAATGTCGTTGGTGGTTGAAAAATTCAGCGCCTGCTGTGGATCGATTTTATCCCGCGCCGCCAGCCACCGGGCCGGCAACTTGAACGGCGGCGCATCGGTCGCGCGGACATAAAGCCCGGCCATGCGCGTGACCGGCTCCACGGCCCGGCCGTTCTTCGGAAAACCGGCAACGGTGCCAACCGACAGGCGCAACGTGAACGTCGCATCGGGATATCGGCTGGTCCCATAGGCCTTGAACTGTGCATTGGCGATCACGCGCGCGGCTTTGATCAGCGGCGCGTCGATAGTGTCCTCGAAGTCCGTGTAGGCAGCGCGTTGCTCGGCATCGATGCTACGCGCCAGCACGATCATCGGATCGGTCGAAGCGGCGATGGCGACCGCACCACCCTCCAGCAACTGCGCGCGCACGTCCAGGTTGGCCAGCGTCGTGCCGTCGACCAGCTCCGCTGCACGCCCCGTCGGCGACGCGCGCCCCAGCACCTTGGCCACGAACGGATCATCCACCCCCAGCCCCTCGCGCAGCTTGGTGAGCGAAAATGTCAGGCGCAGGCGCTCCAACTCGGGATAGACCGGTGCGGTCGACAGCAGCGCCTGGCGCAGGATCGGGAAGTTCGCGGTGGTGTAGGGCCGCAGCCGTTGCTCGTCCGGCTTCTCCCGCTCGGCGGCGTAGCGCACCAGATCACGTGCCACGTCGAACAGCCGCGAACTTGGGCTGTTGCGCCCCTCGATGAAGTCATAGCGCGGTCCCTTGACGCGCACCTGCTGCACAGTCGCCCGCACTGAGGCCAGCGCTGCCGTATAACTGATAGCAAGGCGCCGATCGCGCGCCATCAGCCGCGCCAGCGTCGCCCGTTCCGTCGCCGCCCTGCGCTGAATGATCCCCGGCTCGACCAGCGCCGCCAGCCGCCCCTTTGCACCCTTGAGCCCGTTCTCGACGCCGAACAGCAGACCGTTGGCGATGCGCGCCTGCTCAGGCCCGCGCGCCGAAAACTCCGTCAGAATGCCGCGCAACTCGGAACTGATGAAAATGCCCTGCGGCAAGCTCACGTCGCGCTGCAACTCGAGCAGCGCGACGGTATCGAGCCGGTTGGTGCGGCCTGGGTGCCCGGCCGTGAACACCAAGTCCGCCGGCGTCACGTCGGCCTTGGCATAAGGCAGGAACGTCGCTCTCGTATCGAGCGGCGCGCCGCCGTCCCACACCCGCAGGAACGCCACGTCGAGGTCGAAGCGCGGGAAATCAAAATTGTCCGGATCGCCGCCGAAAAACGCGACCGCCGTCTCCGGTGCAAACACCAGCCGCACGTCCTGATAGCGGCGGTACTTATAGAGGCTGTAAACCCCGCCGTTGTAGAGCGCGACCACATCGCAGCGCAGCGCCGCGTCATTGGCCGAACACGCCCGCACGACCTGCGCCTGCACCGCCCGCAAGGCGTCGGCAAAGGCGGCGCCACTTTTGCCCGCCGTCGCCGCCGTGATGCGCAGCGTTACGTCCGAAATGGCCACAAGCTGGTTGATCTCGACGGCTGGACATTTCCGCTCGTCAGCCAGTGTCGCCGCATAAAACCCATTCGCATCGAGATCATTGGCAGCGGTGGAGAGCTGCTCGATGCAGGCCCGCGCGCAGTGATGGTTGGTCTGGATCAACCCCTGCGCCGATACAAACGCGCCCGAGCACCCGCGCGCAAGCCGCACCGCCGACAACCGCACCTTGTCGATCCAGGCTTGGTCCGGCCGGAACCCATGCGCGCGCGCGATCTGGTCCACCGGCACCCGGTCCAGAGGCCACATCCCCTCGTCGGCCCGCGCACCTGGCGCGAATATGGCCAACAGGGCGACCATGGCCGCAGCAATTCGCAAATGAGATCGGGTCATTGCGCCACGATGCACGTCCCCGCCGCCGCTGGCAACGACCGTGCCACCCCGCCACCTTGCCCCGTCCGGCCCTGCGGTGTACCCCCTGCCCAACGTCAGGCGCGACCCGCGCCCAAACCCTATACCCCGCGAGACACCATGGGCTTTAAATGCGGCATCGTCGGCTTGCCTAACGTCGGCAAGTCGACCCTCTTCAATGCCCTGACGCAGACCGCCCAGGCCGAGGCGGCCAACTACCCCTTCTGCACCATCGAGCCCAATGTCGGCGAAGTGGGCGTGCCCGACCCGCGCCTCGACAGCCTCGCTGTCGTCGGCAAGTCGCAGAAGATCATCCCCACCCGCCTCACCTTCGTCGACATCGCCGGCCTGGTCCGCGGTGCGTCCAAAGGCGAGGGTCTCGGCAACCAGTTCCTCTCCCATATCCGCGAGGTGGACGCCGTCGCCTACGTGCTGCGCTGCTTTGAGGACGGCGACGTCACCCACGTCGAGAACCGCATCGATCCCCTCTCCGACGCCGATATCGTTGAAACCGAGCTGATGTTATCAGACCTCGAAAGCCTCGAGAAACGCGCCGGTCCGCTCGAAAAGAAGGGCAAACAGGGCGACAAGGACGCCAAGGCCCTGCACGCTGTGGTGGAAAAAGTCCTGCCCCTGCTGCGCGAGGGCAAGCCCGCCCGCATGACAGTCTTGACCGACGACGAAAAGCCCCTGTTCCGCGGCCTGCAACTGCTCACCGCCAAGCCCGTCGTCTACGTCTGCAACGTCGACGAGGCCGCCGCCGCCACCGGCAATGCGTTCTCAGTCAAAGTCGCCGAGCGGGCCAAGGCCGAGGGGGCCGCGTCAGTGGTCATCTCGGCCAAGATCGAGAGCGAGTTCGCCGGCCTGGCACCCGAAGACCGCGACGCCTTCCTGGCCGACCTAGGCCTCAAGGAAGCCGGACTCAACCAGCTGATACGCGCCGGCTACGGCCTGCTCGATCTCATCACATATTTCACCGTCGGCCCCAAGGAAGCCCGCGCCTGGACCATCACCCAGGGCACCAAGGCCCCCCAGGCCGCCGCCGTCATCCATACCGACTTCGAGAAAGGCTTCATCCGCGCCGAAACCATCGCCTTCGACGATTATGTCGGATTGAAGGGCGAAGCGGGCGCCCGCGACGCCGGTAAGATGCGCCTGGAAGGCAAGGAGTACGTCGTCAAGGATGGCGACGTACTGCACTTCCGTTTTGCCAACTGATCCTTTTCCCCGTCCGACGGGTTGTAAAAAAAGCGTATCGAGACCTCAAGCGCTTGCGTCCGTTGGTTTTATCAACTTGCTGATTTTGATAGAAATTTCTTCATGACGCGCCAAATCCAGGACATGCCGGCAAAAAGTCGTCCCGTGTCACCGCGCTGCAACATGGCGCAACTACCACAGACGGCCGCCGAAATGCTCCGCCGGGCTCAACAGATGTGGAAACAATCTTGAATGCGTGCGACCAAGCGCGCATCTATTTCCACAGCAACGTGTGTGCGCCTTCCGAGTCTGCTTACCGTGTCTGCGTTTGCCCCGGCAGTTCGACTCAACTGGACGAAA
>JANYHP010000078.1 GCA_025359005.1 Hyphomicrobiaceae bacterium
GGCAAAGTCGCGCTCGTCACCGGCGGCAATAGCGGCATCGGGCTCGGCATGGCCAAGGCGATTGCCGAGGCGGGAGCCGACATCGCCATCTGGGGCACCAATGCGGCCAAGACGGCGGACGCAAAAGGTGTGTTGGCGAAAACAGGTCGGCGGGTGGTGGCGTTGCAGTGCGATGTCGGCGATGAGAGCGCCGTCGCGCAGGCCTTTGCCGAAACCGTCAAGGTGCTCGGCCGCGTCGATGGATGTTTTGCCAACGCGGGCGTCAGTGGGCGCGGCGGCGCGCCGTCGTTCGCTGAAATGCCGACAGAGGAATGGCGGCGCGTCATGCGCGTCAATCTGGACGGCGCGTTCTATACGTTGCGGGCCGCAGCCAAGCATATGGTCGAGCGTGCCGCAAGCGGCGACAAATCGGGCGGCGTGCTGGTCGGGACCGCATCGCTCGCCGCCATCGAAGGGGCCGCGCGGTCAGAGCATTATGCGGCCACCAAGGGCGGATTAATCTCCATGGCACGAGCGATGTCGGTCGAATTTGCGCGCTATGGCGTGCGTGCACACTCCATCCTACCGGGATGGATCGAAACCAACATGACCGCCAACGCCACCTCGAACGACAAGTTCACAGCCAATGTCATGCCGCGTATCCCCATGCGCCGCTGGGGCACGGGCGACGACTTTGGCGGCATCGCCGTCTATTTGATGAGCAGCGCTTCGCGCTATCACACCGGCGACGCCTTCGTCATCGACGGGGGCTACTCGCTTTTTTGAGACCGGAGCCGCTGTGGATCAACTTCAGGTTGGACCCTGAATTGGACGCCAGCGTGGCCTGACGACGTGGGCAGTGTAACGTAAATTTGTTTGACACAAGATGCCGCTTCCTGCGTACTTAGTCCTGAAGGCGATCTCTACCAGAGGCACAATACGGGTTTGAGCCGTGCTCTGTGGGTGGATGCTCACTCGTTGGCGTTGTGCCCTCCAATAGCGTCCGTCGAATGTGTGCCGGCGGCCGGGGGGACAGAAACTAGACGAAAACACCGTCAGTCCAAGGGACATCGAGGGGGCCGGCAATTGGTCTGAAGCTCGAGCTTGACGGGGGAACAGAAGCACTCATCGACGACCGCAAGACCTGTGGCGTGCGTGAGTTACCGGACGGCCCATCCGGGGGGACGTGGCTGTTCGGCAGGGAAAGGGGGTCCGCTCCCTTTCCTTGAACAACTGGCCCCACCTGCCCGACGGGGCTACCACGGTGATGCAAGTGGTCCTCTCCTCAGCGAGCCTGCGCTCAACCAACGTGTGCGTGCCCCATTATGCCTCGCCTCGACATCCTGCTCGTCCAGCGCGGCTTGGCGCCCACGCGCTCACGAGCCGGTGACCTCATCCGGCGCGGCTTCGTGCGCGTGGCCGGTAGCACGGCCTGCAAGCCCGGCGCCGACATCGCCGAGAGCGCAACAGTCACACTCAATGCTGACGCCCCCCACCATGTCTCGCGCGGGGCCGAGAAACTACTCGCCGCACTCGATCATTTCGGGCTCGACCCCGCCGGCCGCCACGCCGCCGACATCGGCGCTTCCACCGGCGGCTTTACCGAAGTACTCCTTCAGCGCGGCGCGGCCGGCGTCACCGCCGTCGACGTTGGGCGCGATCAGTTACATCCGCGCCTGCGCGCAGATCCCCGCGTCTGCGTCCGCGAGGGAACCGACGCGCGGGCGCTCACACGTGCAGATTTCCCCCACCCGCTCACCGCGATCGTCGCCGATGTGAGCTTCATCGCGCTCGAAAAGGCACTGCCGGCCGTTCTGGCGCTGGCGGCACCGGGCGCCTGGCTCGTGGCGCTGATCAAGCCGCAGTTCGAGGCGGGCCGGGAAAACGTCGGTCGCGGCGGGATTGTGCGCGACGCGAGCGTGCGGGACGCAACAGTCAGGCGCAGTGCCGCTTGGCTTGCCGCCGCCGGCTGGGACGTGCTGGGCCACATGCCCTCGCCAATCACTGGCGGCGACGGCAACCAGGAGTATCTGATCGCAGCGTTGAGGGCGTTGCATCCTGGGCGGCATTCCGCCTAGAACGACCCATGGCTGAACCTTCCCTGCTGACGATCTCGCGCCTCGGCCGCGACGGCGATGGCGTCGTCGAGACGACGTCCGACCCCCTGTTCATTCCAGATGCCCTGCCCGGCGAGAGCTTCGTGGCGACAGCCGACGGCCGTTATGAACGCCGCAGCGCGCCCTCGCCCGATCGCGTCGCGCCCGTGTGCCGTCATTTTGAGGTCTGCGGCGGGTGCGCGACGCAGCACATGGCGCCAGACCTCTATCGCACCTGGAAGACCGACCTCATCCGTTCCGCATTCAGCATGCAGCATCTCGAAATCGACCTCGCGCCGCTCTACTCGGTGCCCGCCCACAGCCGTCGCCGCGCCGCACTGACCGCGCACGTGGCAGGCCAGGCTGTTCGGCTCGGCTACCATGGTCGACGGAGCCACACGCTCGTCGATCTGGCCGAATGTCCGGTGCTGGCCGACCCGATCGTCACCGCCCTGCCAGCTTTGCGCGATCTTGCGCGTGCGTTGGCCGAAGGCGAAGGCAGCCTCCGCAAGCCGGTCGAATTGCGGCTCGCCGTGGCAGCCCTGACCGACGGCCTCGACATTGCAGTGGAGGGAACTGGATCCGCGCCCGCAGCCCGGATCATCGCGCAGTTGGCGCAGTTGGCCCGTCGCGGGGGCTTCGCACGCCTGACAGTCGACGGGGTAATCGTCTGCGCCGAGCGGACGCCCACGCTGCTGACATCGGCGGGAGCGATTGCGCCGCCACCGGGCGCCTTCTTCCAAGCCGTCGCCGAAGCCGAGCAGCACATGAGCGCCCTCATCCTCGAAGGCGTCGGAAAATCGCGCCGCGTTGCCGACCTGTTCTGCGGCTCCGGCACGTTCACCTTGCCGTTGGCGCGTCGCGCCCGTGTGCTCGCCATCGACAGCGACAAGGCCGCACTGGAGGCACTGGCACACGCGGCCCGCTTCGCCACCGGCCTCAAGCCCATCGAGACGCGCTGGCGCGATCTGTACGCCGAGCCGCTGTCGCCCATGGAACTTGCCGAAGTGGATGCGGTCGTCTTCGATCCCCCGCGCGCAGGCGCCAAAGCCCAGGCCGAAATGATCGCGCGCTCCAAGGTCCGCACGGTTGTCGCTGTGTCTTGCAATCCCGCGACGTTGGCGCGCGACTGTCGGACCCTTGCGGATGCCGGGTTCACGCTCGGTCCGATCCATGGCATCGACCAGTTTCTCTGGGCGCCCCATATTGAAGCTGTGGTGACACTGACGCGGCCGCGCTGACGCCCAGCGCCGCCCACCGCCGCCCCGAGCAAAACAGGATTTCCCGTGGCCACATCCGACGACGCGCCGGCGACAGCAACGAGGCGCGGCCCTCCCGCCGGGCCGCACAGCCACGATCATGACCACGAGCACGACCATGGCCATGACAATGAGCCACGCCCGCACGACGCCGCAGCACTTCTCAGCGCACGCGGCGTTTCCCTCATCAGGTCGCAACGCACCATCCTCCAGCGCGTCGACCTCGACATTGCACCTGGTGAGATCGTCACACTGATCGGCCCCAACGGCGCCGGCAAGACATCGCTCGTGCGCGTGCTGCTCGGCATCGAAGCGCCATCATCTGGCGTCGTTGTGCGCAAGCCCGGCCTCGTCGTCGGCTACGTGCCGCAACGCTTCGACATCGATCGCGCGATCCCCATGACCGTCGAACGCTTCCTGATGCTGTCGAGCGAGATCAAGGACCAGGACGCGCGCGCCCGCGTGCTATCAGACGTGGGCGCGCCGCAACTCGGCGACCGCCAGTTCGGCGAACTGTCGGGCGGAGAACTGCAGCGCGTCCTCATCGCCCGCGCGCTGCTGCGAAACCCTCAGTTCCTGGTGCTGGACGAGCCGGTGCGCGGCGTCGATTTTGCCGGGGAGGCCGAACTCTATCAGCTTATTTCCGACCTCCGCACGGAGCGCAGCATCGGCGTGCTGCTCGTCAGCCATGATCTGCACGTCGTCATGGCGCAAAGCGACAAGGTCGTCTGCCTCAACCGCCATGTCTGCTGTTCCGGCGTGCCCGATACCGTGGCGCAGCATCCCGAGTATGCGCGCCTGTTCGGCCCGCAAGCCGCCCGCGCACTCGGCGTCTACACCCACGTCCACGACCATCGCCACGGCCTGTCCGGCGAGGCCGAGGTTGCCCGACCACCCTTTAAATCCACGGATCTGCCGCGCCCATGAACGAGCCCTTCATGCTGCGGGCGCTGGCGGCCGGTCTCGGCCTCGCGCTCATTGCTGCCCCGCTCGGCTGTTTCGTCGTCTGGCGACGCATGGCGTATTTCGGCGAGACCGTGTCGCAGACGGGCCTCATCGGGGTCGCCCTCGGCATCTCGCTGTCGATCAATCCGACGCTGGCGGTGCTGATCGTCAGTGTGCTCGTGTCGCTGCTGCTGTTGGCGCTTTCGCGCCAGGACAAGGTGCCGATGGATTCCATCCTCGGCGTGCTCGCCCACACCGCACTCGCGATAGGCGTCATCGGAGCCGCACAAGTGAGCACCACCCGCAACGACCTGTTGATGTCGATCCTGTTCGGCGACGTGTTCTCGGTCACCGCTGCCGACCTGCGCTGGATCTATTTCGGCGGCCTCGCGGCATTGGCCGTGCTGTTCCGCATTTGGCGGCCGCTCCTGGCCTTGTGCGTGCACGAGGATATGGCGGCGGCCGAGGGCGTGCGCGTGCGTGAGACGACGGCCGCGTTCGTGCTGCTGCTCGCCTTCGTCGTCGCCATCTCACTCAAGATCGTCGGCGCACTCGTCACGATCGCCTTCCTCATCATTCCGGCAGCGGCGGCGCGGCCGTTCTCCGAAACGCCCGAGCAGATGGCATTTTTCGCCACCATCTTCGCACTGCTGTCGGCCGCGATCGGGCTGTTGATCTCATACTCGGCCGACATCCCCGGCGGCCCGGCCATCGTGGTCGTGCTCGCCTCGGTGTTCGCCGTCAGCATGGCCGCCACGCTCTGGCGGCCAACGGGCTGACGCTCAGCCCGTCGCCCAGACATCGGCGAGATAGCGGCCCTCGGTGCCGAGCGCCTCGACACGGGCTGTCGCGGCGGCCGGCGTCAGGCCGCCCTTGGCCACGTAAATGTCGATGAAGGCCTGGCGCACGGCCGGCGCCATCTTGCTGGCATCGCCGCAGACGTAGATCGCCGCGCCCTTTTCGAGCAAGGCCCACAGCGCGTCCCGCTCTGCCGCAATCAGGTCCTGCACATACCGCTTGGGCTGGCCATCGGCGCGCGAGAATGCAAGGTGCAACCGCGTCAGGCCTTGGCGCTCGAACGCTTTCAGTTCGTCGGCGTAGATGAAGTCCTGATCGGGCCGGCGGCAGCCGAAGAACAATTCAGCCGCGCCCACGGCCTTGCCCTGCGCCTTGAGCGCCGCGCGTTCCTGCAGGAAGCCACGGAACGGCGCGAGCCCGGTGCCCGGCCCCACCATGATAACCGGCACCGCCGGATTGGCGGGCAGGCGGAACGCCGACTTTGTGTCCTTGACGAAGGCGAACACCACGTCACCCTTGCGCTGCGGGCGAAGGTAGTTCGAGCACACACCCTGGTACTGGCCGCTGCCTGCCCGGTGCGGCTCATCGACGATGGCCACCGAAATCGCGCACGCGTCGGGCAACTGCAAGGGCGACGACGAAATCGAATAGTAGCGCGGTCGCAGCGCGGGCAGCATCTCGAGATAGACATTCAACGGCAGCTCGCAGGCGCGGTGCTCTTCCAGCAGATCGAGCACTGAGCGTCGCTTGTTGAAGACCTCCTGGCGATAGGCGGTATGCGCCGCCTCATCGTCGCCCGACAGCGCCTTGAGTTTGGGACCGGTGTGCGGGCAGCGCGTATGGGCGGCCATGGTTTGGATCTGTTTGCGGCTAGCCACTTCCTGCAGTTCCACATAGTCGGCGAGCAGCCGATAGAGCTGCGTCGGCTGGTCGACCGGCAGATGCCCCCGGCGACCGCCCGGCGCGCGCAGAACCACGCGCGCCTCCGGTTGCAGATCGAAGCGTGCGCAGACCCGGCGCACCAGCGTCGCACTGTTGCGCGGAATGACGCCGAGATGATCGCCGGCGCGATAGGTGACACCGGACGGCAGCGCGACTTCGATATGACGTGTTGAGCGGGGCGAAGGTGCAGCACCCGTCTTGGTGTGCAATTCGCGGTTGGTAGTGACGGCCATGGTATGCGCGCCGAGGCTGTCGACGAACGGGCTCACCTCGCGTTCCGACACCACCTCGATCGCATAGGCATCAGCTTTTTCTGACGCCTCGGCGAGGCTCACCCCGAACACCTCGGCGAGCGTGCCCCACACCGGCGCGTACCAACTCTGAAACTGGCCGTCGAAATCGTCGCGTGCGTCGCCCTCGCCCAGCGGCAAGAGAGACTTGGCCCCGTGGCTCGCCAGCCCCGCGTCGATCGCG
>JANYHP010000123.1 GCA_025359005.1 Hyphomicrobiaceae bacterium
ACGGACGCAACCGTGCCTTCCATAATCTTGAGCAATGCCTGCTGCACGCCTTCGCCCGAGACATCGCGGGTGATGGAGGGGTTGTCGGACTTTCGGCTGATCTTGTCGATCTCGTCGATGTAGACGATGCCGCGCTGCGCCCGCTCGACGTTGTAGTCGGCCGACTGCAGCAGTTTGAGAATGATGTTCTCCACGTCCTCGCCGACGTAGCCGGCCTCGGTAAGTGTGGTGGCGTCGGCCATCGTGAACGGCACGTCGAGAATGCGCGCCAGAGTCTGGGCGAGCAGCGTCTTGCCGCAGCCGGTGGGGCCGACCAGCAGGATGTTGGACTTGGCCAGTTCGACGTCGTTGTTCTTGGCTGCGTGGTTGAGCCGCTTGTAGTGGTTATGGACCGCCACCGACAGCACGCGCTTGGCGTGGAACTGGCCGATCACATAGCTGTCGAGCACCGAGCAGATCTCGGTCGGCGAAGGCACGCCGTCGCGCGACTTGACGAGGGTGTTCTTGTTCTCCTCGCGGATGATGTCCATGCACAATTCGACGCATTCGTCGCAGATGAACACGGTCGGACCGGCGATGAGCTTGCGCACCTCGTGCTGGCTTTTGCCGCAGAAGGAGCAATACAGGGTGTTTTTCTCGGCCATCCGTTCCTCGTCCCGGCAGCCCCCGGGTTGTCATTTCGGCGCCGCAGCCGGAGCACTTACTCCGACTTGCGATAACCGGCGCGTGGCAGGCGCGGCCAACAAGTGTCAGCTTCTAAGCGGCATTCCCAAAGTCGACCCGACTGCAACACCACGTTATGCGGGTTGGTCGACGGGGACTTCATCAGGGCATCACGACGTCATCAGGACATGAACACGGCATCCAGGCTTCAACACGGCATTAAACGGTGCCACAAGGTCTGTCAGAAAACTCGACGGCAGTGACTGAATTCCAACGGGTGACGACCGCGGCTGACGCGACTCCAACTCCCAGGAATGATCTGAGCATGCTACGGCCGCCAAGATCAAGAACCCTTTACCGACGATCCGCTCCACCACGGACGCTTATCTCCAGCTATCAACAGTGACCGCGTCAGTTGACGTCGCGAGCAGGCGAAAATGTGACAACTAAAGCTCGTTCAGAACGCGGACGCCACTCCAACGGTGTGATTGGGCCGCGCTGCCGCCCCGGTGGGAGCGGGAAAAGATGCCATAACGCCACAGTGAGAGGAACAAACAACGGACTTCCCGGACAGGCCTGTCAAGCTGGCTTTAACCAGCAAGACATTTATTGATGCGGCCGGGCAGGCGATCGTCATTCATTTCGCTGCTCCGGCCGAGGAGGCCATAGCCGCTGCCGGGATAGCGGCCAACGGCCACGGCCGTAGACCGTCAGCTGGCCTTGGCCGGGGTCGGCTCGGCGTCGTCGCGGTTGTTGATCACCTTGTCGATCAAGCCGAATTGCTGCGATTCCTCGGCGGTCATGAAATGGTCGCGGTCGAGCGTGCGGTCGATCACTTCGTAGGGCTTGCCTGTGTGCTGGACGTAGATCTCGTTCAGACGCCGCTTCATCTTGATGATGTCCTGGGCGTGGCGTTCAATATCGCTGGCCTGCCCTGAGAACCCGCCGGAGGGTTGGTGCACCATGATGCGGGCATTCGGCAAAGCAAACCGCTTGCCAGGCGCACCAGCGGCCAGCAGCAACGACCCCATCGACGCCGCCTGTCCGATGCACATGGTCGAGACCGGCGACTTGATGAACTGCATGGTGTCGTAAATCGCCATACCGGAGGTGACGACACCGCCTGGCGAATTGATATACATGGAGATTTCTTTGGCCGGGTTCTGCGCTTCGAGGAACAGAAGCTGCATGCACACCGACGAGGCCATGTTATCTTCGACCGGCCCGATCACGAAGATGATCCGTTCCTGCAGCATACGCGACGGCAAGTCGTAGGTGCGCTCGCCGCGGTTCGTCTGCTCGATGACGGCCGGCCAGAAGGTGGAGTTGATAATGCTCATGGGTATCCTCAGGTAGGTGTCCAGCTCGGGTGCCCTGGTGCCCGGCCAAGGCCGAACGCGCCGGGCGCCGAATGTCTCAGTGGGTCCGACGAAGTACGTGGGATGACTCGGTGTCGATGACAAGGCACGGCACTGATCCAATTGAGTGCAAAAGCAATCGAGCGTTGTTGCCCGCCCTCGCACTATTCTGCGGGGCGGGCGCAACATGCGGCTTGCAGCGGTGCCTTTCCCGCGCCGAGCCGCTTACGCCTCGTTCTCGTCGTCGCTGGCGGCCTTCAGCAGATCTTCGCGTGTCACCTTCTTCTCCGCCACCTGGGCCTTGGTGAGAATATAATCCACGACCTTCTCTTCAAAGATCGGCGCGCGCAGTTCGGTAAGTGCCGAGGGGTTCTTCTGGTAGTATTCATAGACCAGCTTTTCCTGGCCCGGATAGGCGCGTGCGCGTTCGATCAGCGCGCGGCGCAGTTCGTCTTCTGCGACCGTCATTTTCTGCTCGTCGCCTATCTGGCCGATGACGAGGCCGAGGCGCACGCGACGCTCGGCGATCTTGGTGTATTCGGCCCGG
>JANYHP010000136.1 GCA_025359005.1 Hyphomicrobiaceae bacterium
GCAGCAGCGCTTCGTTTTCCACCAGCCGCATGCCGCGCCCGCCGCCGCCGGCCACCGCCTTGATCATCACCGGATAGCCAACTTTCGCCGCCTCTTTCGCCAGCGATTTCGCGTCCTGCTTGTCGCCCTGGTAGCCGGGCACCACTGGCACGCCTGCCTTGATGGCGATCTCCTTGGCCGCAGCCTTCCCGCCGAGTGCACGCATCGCCGCGGCTGCCGGTCCGATAAACACGATGCCGGCCTTGGCGCACGCCTCCGGCAGTTCCGGGTTCTCGGAGAGAAAGCCATAACCCGGGTGGATCGCATCCGCCCCCGTCGCGCGCGCCGCCGCGATGATCGTATCGATGCGCAGGTAACTCTCGGTCGCCGGCGACGGCCCGATGTGCACCGCCTCGTCGCACGCCCGCACGTGCAACGCCTGGCGATCAGCGTCCGAATAAACCGCGACCGTCTCGATGCCCATTTTCCTCGCGGTCCGCGCGATCCGGCAGGCGATCTCGCCACGATTGGCGATCAGGATTTTCTTGAGCATCGGGTGGAGAACCTGGACTGATGAAAAGGTCGGGTCATGCCAGCCTTTTGTAAGCCACCGCCCGGAGGGCGCAAGAGGGCGCATTTCCGCGCCTGTATCGCGCCGCCTCACGCGAAGTCGTCGGGCCTCACGACGCCATACCCTTGCAACGGCACTTATCCACTACGCTGCATCCGCCGCCCGCACGCGGTCGGCCACCGCCGCCAGCGCGCGCCGCACAACCTCGATCCCCGCCCCATCCTTGACCGAGTCCACCGACAGGATGCGCCGATAGGCCCGCGCCCCTGGCTCGCCATGGAACAGCCCCAGCATGTGCCGCACGATGTTGTTGAGCCGCCCGCCGCGCCCCACATGCGCCTCCATATACGGAAACATCGCTTCCACCGCGCTGGCGCGTGTCATCCCGCTCGGCGCCTCGCCGAACACGCGCGCGTCCACCTCGGCCAGCAGCCACGGCGTCTGATAGGCAGCCCGGCCGAGCATCACCCCGTCGAGCACGCCTTGGTTGGCCAGTGCCGCGTCAAGCGACTGGAGCCCGCCGTTGAGAACGATCGTCAGGCCGGGCCGGGCCTCCTTCAGTCGGTGGACGCGCGCGTAGTCGAGCGGTGGCACCTCGCGGTTTTCCTTCGGTGACAGGCCCTTCAACCACGCCTTCCGCGCGTGCACGATGAAGGTCGAGCAGCCGGTGGCCGCGACGGTGTCGATGAAGGTCTGCAAGTCCTGCTCGCTGTCCTGGTCGTCGATGCCGATGCGGCACTTGACCGTGACGGGCACGCGCACCGCGTCGCGCATTGCGGCGATGCACGCGGCGACGAGGCCTGGCTCGGCCATCAGGCACGCCCCGAAGCGACCCTCCTGCACCCGATCTGACGGGCAGCCGACGTTCAGGTTGATTTCGTCATAGCCGACGTCGGCACCGATGCGCGCGGCCTCGGCGAGCTTGCCCGCATCCGAGCCACCGAGCTGCAGCGCCACCGGATGCTCCTCCGGCGAAAAACCCAGCAGCAAGTCCCGCTTGCCATGCAGCACCGCTTCCGCCGTCACCATCTCGGTGTAGAGCAACGCCCGCTTCGTCAGCCCCCGATGAAACACCCGCGCGTGCCGATCCGTCCAATCCATCATAGGTGCAATAGAGAATTTATGTGAACCGAAGTGCACGGTGTTTCCTGTCGTTCGCCTGGAGCAGGTGTGAACGGGCACATGCCTGTTCCCTTGATATCTCAACCGTTGGCGGCCATTATCGGCTTCTCTGTGCTGGTTTAGTGGGATAATCAAGACCTGCGTTAAGGGGCGCTGCCAAGCTGCGCGCGCGCGAGCCCGATCATGCCAACGAGACTGCCACCTGTATCGAAGCGCATCGTGAAGTTTGATCTTGGCGGACGCACGCTCTCGATGGAGATCCCCAAGTGTGTTTTGCCAAGGTCGCGCGTTTGACTATGGGAACAAGCCGCGCGTCTATCACGCCTGCACCGATGCATCGCCGAAGTCGCCGAAGGCAGTCCAGCCGCCGTCGACGCAGACGATCGATCCCGTGACGTACGACGCGGCTGGCGAACACAGGAATGCCGCCACCTGCGCAATCTCACGTGGCTCGGCCAAGCGCCCCAGCGGGATGCGCCGCGCCAACCGCGGTTCGTCGATCCGGCCCGCGTCAATCAGTGTTTTCACCAGCGACGTGCGTGTGTAGCCCGGTGCAATCGCATTCACGCGCACGCCGTGCTGTGCCCACTCGCACGCCATTGATCGCGTCATCGCCGCGACGCCGGCTTTTGCCGCCCCATAGGCATTGCGGCGCGGCAGCCCGGTGATGCCGGCAATCGAGCTGATATTGAGAATGACCCCTGTTTTGCGCGCGATCATCAGGCGCGCCACCTCGCGCGATGTCACGAAGACGCCGTTCAGGTGCACCCGCACAATGCGGTCGAACGTGTCAACCTGCTGCTCCAGTGTTGGCAGGTGCGTGTCGCCGATACCGGCATTGTTGACCAGCGCATCAATGCGCCGATGCCGCCTCTGGAGTTCGGCCACCGCGGCAACCACGTCGGCCTCGTCGCTGACGTCCATGCGGATCCAGTCGTGGCCCGGCCCCAGGTTCCTTGCACGCGCATTCGCCTTGCCGGCGTCCAGATCGGCGATCACGACACGATGGCCCATCGCCGCCAACTGCTCGGCTATCGCCAAGCCGATACCGTCGGCCGCGCCGGTGACGAGGGCAACAGGCGCGTCATCTGCGGTTTTGTGTGTCATGTGTTCTCAAGGCCAAGTCATTTAATGAGGGTCATTTCATTTAATGACGGTCATTGCGACGTGCGCTCTATCGGTTCTGCCGCTCTCAGTCCGTGACGCCCGCGAGGTGCCGCCCGGTGATGTAGCCGAACGTCATGATCGGCCCCAGCGTGATGCCGGCGCCCGGATAAGCGCCCCCCATCATGCTGGCTCGATCGTTGCCGACGGCATAAAGCCCCTTTATGGGGACCGCGCGATTATCGAGCACGCGCCCCAGCGTGTCGGTGTCCAGTCCGTCGAAGCTGCCGAGGTCCCCCATGACAAGTTTAACCGCATAGAACGGCCCCTTCTTGATCGGCGCCACGCATGGGTTCGGCGTGTTCGCCGGATCGGCGAGATATCGATTGAACGCGGTGCTGCCGCGCCCGAATGCGGGATCATCCCCCTTCTCAGCGCCCACGTTGTAGCGCGAAATGGTCTCCTCCAGCGACATGCTGTCGATGCCGGCTTCGACCGCAAGCGCTCGCAGCGTATCGCCGCGCAGCAGATAGCCGTTTCTAATATAGCCAGCGAGCGGGATGGGGGCGGGCTTAACAGCGCCGAGCCCATACTTGCGGATTGTCGCATGATCGGCGATGAGCCATGCCGCCGTTTCGCTCTCGCCGTCGCAGGTCCTGATCATCGCCGCGCCGACGTCGTGATAGGAGTCCGATTCGTTGCAGAAGCGCTTCCCCTTGCGGTTGACCGCGATGACCCCTGGTTTGTAGCGATCGAGCAGATGCGGGAAAACGCCAGATTTTCCACCCTTTCTTGGAACCTTCGAGACCGGCATCCACGCGGCGGCATTCGGAAAGCGCAGCTCACATTGCCCGCCGGCCGTCTCCGCCAATCGGATGCCGTCGCCGGTGTTGCCCTCGGGCGTCGGTGAAACATGCTCGCCGCCGCGCGCGACATGCGGATAGGCTTTCGCCAGCCGGTCGAGATCATGCGGAAATCCACCGCAGGCCAGCACCACGCCGCGCTCGGCCCTGATCTCGCGCTCGCCAGTGCCATCGCCGACAACCACCCCGGCGACAGCACCGTTCTCGACGATGAGCCGTCGCGCCGGCGTATCGGTCAGAATGGGAATGCCGAGATCGAGTGTGCTTTTTGCCAGACGCGCGGCAAGCGCATTGCCGCTGGTCACCTGCACCGCGCGCCCATGCCGCGCGAGATCCTTCATGTGCAACGCCAGTCGTTTCGCCACGAACGCGAACGACGTGAAAGACCTCGTGGCATTGAAGAAGTGCTTGAGGTCCGCGTTCGACGAATTGAACATCATGCCCATGAACGTGATCGTTGCCAGCGGCGGCCTGAGCCGCGCCAAGTCGGCACCGAGCGCCGTCGTATCGAACGGCGCCGCCAGCACCGAACGGCCGACGTCGACGCCGCCCGCGATGGCTGGATGATAATCCGGATAGAGCGTGGGAATGAATTTCACCACCGTCTCGCGTTCGAAGAAGTCGAGCATCTTCGGCCCCTGCTCCAGAAATGCCTCGACACTCTCCTCGCGATAGAAGTTGCCGGCCTCATGTCTGAGATAGCTGCGCACCGCCTCCTTGCTGTCGCCGGGTGCCATGGCACTGCACTGCCTGTTGCCGGGTATCCACAGCACTCCGCCAGAGAATGCGGTTGTGCCGCCGAACACTGGCTCCTTCTCGATCACGATCACATCGAGGCCATGCACCTTGGCTGTGATCGCCGTCGACAAGCCGCCCGCGCCCGAGCCGATCACCAGCACGTCGCAAGTGAGGTCTTTGCCGCTCGCTGTTGTCATGTGGTCGTCCTCGAAGTCGCATTGATGTCGGCAGGAGCGCCGCCCGCCGGGGAATCCTTCACTGCAGCGAGGCGTCCAGGCGTGAACACCCACCGGAGCGGTCGGTACTCACGATGCCTGCGCAATGAAGAAGCTGCCGCTGCCGCCACGCGGCGGCGAGAGTGTCGGCGACGCGGCGATTGCCATAGCCAGTTCGCGCGCAGCCTCCATCAGAAACGGCGAAAGTTCGGCAATACGCGTCTCGGTCAGTCGCATGTGCGGACCCGCGATGACGACGGCGCCAGCCACCTCGCCTGTCGCTGGATTGCGCACTGCCGCCGCCGCCGCGTTCATCCATGGTGCATACATCTGGATTGCGGTGCTGTAGCCGCGTTTTCGCGTCTCGCGCAGAGCCTTGAGCAGCGCCGCCTTCGTTTCCGGCGCCTTCGGACCGTAGTCCTTGCGCAATCCGAACCCTTGCTTTTCCACCAGCGCTATCGCCGCGTCGTCGCTCAGGCACGCCAGCCAGGCGTGGCCGCTCGCGCTGCATGAGAGCCGCCCTACCTGCCCCATGTCCGGGTCGTAGCGCAGGCCGAACTGCGAGCCTTGCGCCTTTGCCACCCAGATCAATTCGCGTCCGTCGATCAGCGCCAGCCGCACGAGTTCGCACGCCGCCCGCGCCAGCCGTTCGAGGATCGGCTGCGCAAGATCGGTGATGCCGCTGCCGGAGAGAAACGTGAATGCCAGCGACGCGATTTTCGCTGTGAGTTGATAAACGCCCTGCTGCCGTTGCTGGCTCACATACCCTTGCTCCGCAAGGCTTGTCAGCACGCGATGCGTCGCACTGCGCGGCATCAACAGGCGATCGGCGATTTCGGACAACGGCAATCCGTGCGCCTCCGACGCCAGCAGTTCGAGCACCCTCACTGTGCGCTCGATCAGCCCCGAAGGGCCACTTTCCTCGTCTGGCGCTCCGGTGGATTTTGCAGCTGCTTTCGCCATGCATCCTACTCGTTGTTTAACGACATGTTTGTGCCCGATCATTCGGGTTTGGGACTCTTTGCAGGCACAGTGACGTCGCTGACCACCGTTCGCCCTCGATGGGTCTGCCCGATACCGCCGGCCCATTGCCGCATACCAGCGGGTCCGCCTTGCGGCATTGTTCGTGCCGAAGCTGGCCGCCCGCCCGTCTCCCGTCAAGGCAAAAATGGAATGCTGTTCCAATTCTTACGTTGACATGGAATTTGGTTCCATTTAGTCGACGCGGCATGTGATGGGGGCGCGAAGCCCGGGCGCCGGTCGCGAAAGCAGCGCAGCAGCTTTGCGAAATGCCTGACACTGACAATGGAGCGCGACGTCCTTGGCCCCCACACTCACAGGCGCGACACGCCTCTACGTCATCGTCGGCGACCCTATCGCCCAGGTCAAAGCGCCGGGCGGCATGACGGCGGGTTTTGCCGCGCGCAATCATGACGGCGTGCTCGTGCCCGTGCAGGTGGCGGTGGACGATCTGCCGTCACTTCTCGCCGTCGCCGGCAACCTGAAGAATCTCGACGGCATCATCGTCACGGTGCCGCACAAATTTACCTGCTTCGCCCATTGCGCATCAACGTCCGATCGGGCGCGCTTCATTGGCGCGGTCAATATCATGCGGCGACGCCCTGAGGGCGGTTGGCACGGCGATATGGTCGATGGTCTCGGGTTCGTCGGCGCCGTGCGCGCCAAGGGCTTTGATGCATCGGGAAAGCGCGCGCTGTTGATCGGCGCTGGCGGCGCTGGCTCAGCCATCGCGCAAGCGTTACTCGCCGCCGGCGTGCGCGAACTTGGCGTGCACGATGCCGATGCCAGCCGTCGCGATGCGCTGATTGCGCGCCTCAACACCATGGGCGCCGGCCGTGCCATCGTCGGCTCGCCCGATCCGTCTGGGTTCGATCTTGTCGGCAATGCGACGCCCGCCGGCATGCAGCCAGGCGACCCGCTGCCGATCGACGTGGCTAAACTCGCGCCGTCAATGTTCGTCGGCTGCGTCATCACCGTGCCCGCGGCGTCGCCGATGATCGAAGCGGCGCGCGCACGGGGCTGCAACACGTCCACTGGCACCGACATGTACCAGGCGCTGCAGGGCACCATGCTCGACTTCTTCCTGAGTTCTGCAAAGAAGAGTTGAAGGCGAAGGCTATGCCCATCCAGACGCTTTCGGAAATCGGTCATACCGCAAGCTACGACGTCATCGTCGTCGGCGCCGGTGCGGGCGGCCTGTCGGCGGCATTGTTTGCCGCGATCGAAGGCAAGTCAGTCCTGCTTATCGAGCGCACCGAGTACATCGGGGGAACCACCGCATTGTCGGCCGCAACCGTCTGGATTCCGAACTCGATGCATGCTGCGAAAGTCAGCAGCGACGACACTTTCGAAAGCGCCCATCGCTTTCTCACCGGCGTCGTCGGCAATCATTCAAGCGCCGAGATGCGCGAGGCGTTTCTGCGCAGTGGACCCGCGGCAGTCGCGACGTTGGAAATGCAGTCCGACGTCCATTTCCGGCCCTACGCGACCCATCCCGACTATGAGCAGCAGGTCGAGGGCGCCACCTTGCGCGGTCGTGCGCTGGAGCCGCTTGCCTTCGATGGACGCCGTCTCGGCGCCGCGCTGGCGCGCATCCGTCCACCGATCCCCGAGTTCACGATCTTCGGCGGCATGATGGTCGATCGCACTGATATCGGCCACCTTCTGGGATTGACGAAGAGTATCGCGTCATTCGCGCACGCAACGAAAATTCTCGGCCGCTACGGACTTGATCGCGTCAAGGGTTCGCGCGGGTCTCGGCTGGTGATGGGCAACGCGCTCGTCGGTCGGCTGCTCATGTCTCTGCTCGATCGCAACGTCGACATCGTGACAAGTACTCATGTTCGAGCCTTTCTCACGGATGCGGCTGGTGTCTCCGGCGTTGTCGCCGCGCATGCGGACATCACCAGAAAAATAAATGCCACGTCCGCCGTCGTGCTTGCCGCCGGCGGCTACGGACGTCACAAGACGCGCCGCGCCCAAATGCTGCCAACGCCCGTGCCTGAGTATAGCCCGACGGCGCCTGGGCACACAGGCGAGATGCAGGATCTGGCGCTCGCGCTCGGCGCCCGCTTCGGCGAGGGCAATCTCGATAACGCCTTCTGGGCGCCCGTTTCTGTCCGCACGCGGCCCGACGGCAGCACCGCCATCTTTCCCCATTTCGTCCTCGATCGATCCAAGCCCGGCACGGTCTGCGTCGATCAGCGCGGCGCGCGTTTCGTCAACGAAACAAGTTCCTATCACGTCTTTGCGCGCGCCATGGTCGATGCCAACCGCACAGCGCCGTGCATCCCATGCTTCATCATCACAGACGCCGCCGGCCTGAAGAAATACGGTCTCGGCATGGTCCGCATGGGCACACGCAATCTCGCGCCTTACCTCGCCGACGGCTATTTGACAGAAGCAGACAGCATTCCAGACCTCGCAATCGCGCTGAAAATGGACGCCACCACGCTGGCGCACAGCATCGCAACCATCAATTCCTATGCTGCCACCGGCACCGATCCAGATTTTGGCCGGGGCACCACGGCCTACCACCGCCACAACGGCGATCCAACGCACGCGCCCAACCCTACTCTTGGCCCGATCGCGACCGCGCCGTTTTATGCCGTGCGGCTTTATCCAGGTGACATCGGCGCGGCCGCCGGCCTCGTCATTGATCCATGGGCGCGCGTGACCAAGGCTGACAACCAGCCCATCGGGCGCTTGTATGCCTGCGGCAACGAAGCCAATTCGGTCATGGGCGGAACCTATCCCGGTCCCGGCATCACCATCGGCCCGGCGATCACGTTTGCCTACCGCGCGATCCGCCACGCGGTGCATGGTTCCAATGAGGGCGCGTGAGATGGCCACTTCGCCAAAGCACTGCGATCTGGTCGTTGTCGGCTCGGGCGCAGCCGGACTGACCGCGGCTGTGACCGCCGCAATCCTTGGCCTCGACGTCGTCGTGCTGGAGAAGGAGCCGCACGTCGGTGGCACCAGCGCCTGGTCCGGCGGCTGGCTTTGGATCCCGCGCAATCCGCTCGCCGTCGCCGCGGGTATCGGTGAAGACATCGAAGCCCCGCGGACCTATCTGAGGGCTGAGTTGGGCGAGACCTACGACGCAGCACTTGCCGACAGGTTTCTCGAGCAGGGCCCGCGCATGATCGCTTTTCTGCAGCGGGAGACCAGCGTCGATTTCGTTGACGGCAATGCGATTCCGGATTTCCATGACACGTCGCCGGGCTCGGCCACCGGCGGCCGATCCGTCTGCGCCGCGCCGTTCGATGGCCGCGCCCTCGGTGACCGGATCAACATTCTCAAGCCGCCACTCGACGAGATCTCCCCACTGGGCATGGGCATCGCATCGGGCGCCGATCTGCGCCACTTCATCAACGCCACCAGCGCTCTATCCTCGTTCCTGTATGTGACACGGCGCGTTGCAAAGCATGCGCTCGACATCATCAGACATGGGCGCGGCATGCACCTCGTCAACGGCAACGCGTTGATCGCTCGGTTGTTGAAGTCGGCAGACGATCTCGGTGTCAGGATCCTCCCGTCGACGCCGGTGCGCGACCTGATCATCGAAACTGGCCGCGTTGTTGGCGTCCGCGCCGCTCACGGCGCCGCGGCATTGGAGATCCGCGCCCGCCGTGGCGTCGTCCTCGCGGCCGGCGGGTTCCCGCACGATATCGCACGCAAGGCAGCGCTCTTTCCGCACGCGCCAACCGGCCGCGAGCATTGGTCCGCAGCACCCGCCAGCAACACTGGCGATGGCCTTCGCCTCGGCGAAACTGCCGGCGGTGTCATCGGCAGCGCGCTGGCAGCGGCCGGTGCCTGGGCTCCGATCTCGCTGGTGCCGCGCAAAGATGGCAGCGTCGGCCACTTTCCCCATCTGTTCGAACGCGCCAAGCCAGGCCTCATCATGGTGCGCCGCGATGGCCGGCGGTTCGGCAACGAGGCCAATTCCTACTATGATCTGATGACGGCGCTGTTCGCCGCCACCCCGCCCGGCGAAGTGCCTGAAGCATGGATGATCTGCGATCACGCATTTCAACGCCGCTATGGCCTTGGCCGCAGCCGCCCGCGCCCATTCCCGCTCCGACCCTGGTTACGCAACGGCTATCTGCGCCGCGGCGACACGTTTGCCGAACTTGCCGCCGCATGCGGTATCGACGCGGGTAACCTGGGCGAGACGATTGCCCGATACAACCGCGACGCCGTGCATGGTCGCGACCCCGCCTTCGGTCGCGGCGAGAGTGCCTACAATCGCATTCAGGGCGAGCCATTGCGAAAGCCGAACCCCTGCGTCGCGCCGATCGTAAAAGGCCCATTTTACGCCGTCAAAATCGTACCCGGCAGCCTCGGCACATTTGCTGGACTGCGGACTGACGCGCATGCCCGTGTCATCGATCACACTCTTAAAGCCATCGACGGCCTCTATGCCGTCGGCAACGACATGTCGAGCATCATGGGCGGGCACTATCCTGCCGGCGGCATCACGCTGGGCCCCGCCATGACCTTCGGCTATGTCGCAGCCCACCACGCGAGCGGCGTGCCGCTCGACAACAATCGACCGTGAGCGTGATTGGTGCCTGCCAATTACTCTCGCGCTGCTCGCCTGAACGCATGATGGTGGACCAGCAATGTCGCGCATTTACTCATTGGCCTATCTCACCACCAACGGCCTCGCCCCGCTCGATGCCCTCGCGGTTGCGGCTGAGGTCGGTTATCACGGCATCGGTATCCGGATTTTGCCAGCCGCACCGGGCGGCGCATTCGCACCGTTGATCGACGATGCGGCAGCACTCCGCGAGGTGACAAAACGCATCGCCGATACCGGCGTCGGCGTCTTCGACGTCGAGATCGTGCGCATCGCGCCCGACTTTGCCGTTGCCAACTCTGTGGGTTTTCTCGATGTCTGCGCAGCGGTCGGCGCCAAAGCGATCCTGGTCGCCGGGGACGATCCGGATGAAGCGCGGATGACGCACTCGTTCGCGGCATTCTGCGCCGCGGCGGCCCGCTACAACCTCACTGCCGATCTCGAGTTCATGCCGTGGACGGACGTGCGCGACTGCTCAACAGCCCTGCGCATCGTGCAGAATGCCGGCCAGGCCAATGGCGGCGTGCTTGTCGACGCGCTGCACTGGGGCCGCTCCACGTCGTCACTCGCCGACGTAAAAGCAATCCCCCGAAACCGCCTGAACTATGCACAAATCTGCGACGCCCCGGCGGGCATCCCCAAGACCAACGCCGAACTGATACACACGGCACGGTGCGCGCGCCTGCTGCCCGGCGAGGGCGGCATCGATCTGGTGTCGGTGTTCGCGGCGCTGCCGCATGATCTGCCCATCAGCATCGAAATTCCGCACGACGAGCGCATCCGCGCGCATGGCGTGGAGACCTGGGCACGGCAAGCCCTCGCCGCGGCCAAAGCCGTGGTTGCTCTCGCCGAAAGCGCCACTTCATGACATGCGTCGATCTCAAGCGTTACGCGCGCCGCACTGCGGAACTTGCCGCCGCGTGCCACGCCTCCAGCGGTTGTGCGAGATCGAACCATTGGCTCGGATGAATTTCTCGCAGCGTTGTGCCGAACAGGTCGGCGACGATGTCGCCGCGGCCGAAGGCATGGGCGTGCGCAGCATAGCGATTGGCCAGCGGCTGACTGGGAAACCGCGCCATCCAATCAGCGAAGCCGCGCAGAAACCGATCGACGTCGATGCGTGTCGTTTCGGGATCTTCGAAGCCTAAAACCGTGTCGTAGATGCGGGTATAAAGCAAATCGCCGAATTCGGCCGCGGTCCGGTCGACAGCCGCGCGCGCGAACACCTCGATGTCGCCACCGCCAGCCCATTGTGGCAGCAGGTGTACGGCGCGGTCGTCATAGATGCCGAACTCGAAGGGGTCCATGATTTGCAAGGCGTCAAAGGACGGCTGCAGCGCGTCTTGGCTCTCCAGGTCAAGGGTCCAAGCAACGAACGTCAATGCATAGTCGGCCTGCTGCCACAGCCAATGGCGACGTCCCGCCGGCGCTGCGTGTGCGAGAACGGTGCGCGCTCTGTGAACGAGGCTCGCGGGGTCATGGTCCGGCATATCCGGTTCGGGCACGCGGTCGAGCAGCGACGCATGCGCCTTGATGGTAAGCGCGCGGGCATAGCAGGCAGCCGCCGCTGGGTCGGTCCGGTTGGCCCGCCACCAGCCTTCGAGGGCTGCGAGGGCGGCGCGCATCGGCGCGGCTTCGCTCACAAGCAAGGCATCCTCGAGCGGCGCCATCAGCACCGACTGAACGACGCGATAGGTCCGGAAGCCGTTGCCGAGGAACTTTTTGCGGCCGGCATGGTCGTCAAACGCAGCCGCCAGACGCGCATGGTCACAGGCAGCGGCAGCCGGCAGAAGGTCCAACATCAAGCGTTGGTGGTCCAAATCCGTGTCGGAGTGCCAAGCCACATGCAGCCCCGTTTCGGCCATGATCCGGCGCTCGGTCTCATGCCGTGGGGCGGTGGCTGTTGCCGCGTAGGTCGTCAGCAGTTCGATCGAGGACGTCATGCCGGCGGAGTGCTCCGAATAAGGGCTGGCGTGCGGCGCGGTAAACGGAAGTTTAGGTTTTGTCGGGTTACCAACCAATTAACGTGCATCCAGGTGGCGGCTTTGGCATTGCAAGGACAGTCGAATTACCGCTGATAAGCAATCCGAGGTTGATAAAACACGTATAGATTTTAAAATTTCCCGCAATGGTTGCTTTGTGCGTGTGCTGTTGTTTTCTGTGGAAAGACGGGTGCGAGGATGGCTTGCCGCCGCCGCGCGCATTTGCGAGCGTAATTAAAGTCGCGATTTTCTGAGGTTCCGCCAATGCATGGACAACGCCCGACGATCAGCTCGCTCAACGGAGTGGTGGCCGCTGCCCATCCCCATGCCGCGGCGGCCGGCGCCCTCATGTTGCAGAGCGGAGGCAACGCCTTCGACGCCGCAGTGGCGGTCGCCGCCGCCTTGAATGTCGTCGAGCCCTACATGTCCTCGCTTGCCGGCGCCGGGCTGGCCACCTGCTGGATCGCGCGCGAAGGCCGGGTGCGGACGCTGAATTTCACACCCGCTATCCACGAAAGCTTCCCCGTCGCCAGGTACAAAAGACGCGAGGACCTGCAGCGTGGCGCCGAAGCCGTGGGCGTGCCAGGCAATCTCGCGGGCTGGGCTGAATTGCTCCGCGCCCACGGGCGGCTCGATTTCGCCACTGTGCTGGCACCGGCCATCCGGCTCGCGCGCGGCGGCTATCCGGTCACGGAATTCAACGTCGAGGAAACCAACCTCACAGGCCCCGAAATCATGGCGTGGCCCGCGCTCGGCGCCGCATGGGCAAAGGCCTACACGGATGGTTCTGGCCGCATCACGCCGGGGTTCATCCTCAGGCAACCCGATCTTGCCGCAACCTTCGAAGGCATCGCGGCCCATGGCGCGGCCCACCTTTATGATGGCCCGCTCGGCAAGGCGATTATCGCCCACGTGCAAGCCGGCGGCGGCACGATGACCATGGCCGACCTCGCACGCGTGCAGCCCCGCTGGGCCGACGCGGCTACTGCGCGCTATCGGGGGCTGACCGTGCATGTGCCGCCGCCGCCCTGCGAGGGCTTCCAGATGCTGTTGGCACTGCGATTGCTGGATGGCGTCGATCTGGCAACGATGCCGCGCCTGGGCCTGCAGCATCTTGATCTGACGTGGCGGGCCATCCGGCTGGCGGCCGGCGAGCGCATCCGCCACAACAACCCATCCCCCGAAAAGCTCGCGCAACTCTTGTCGGATAAGTCTGTTGCGGCATTGCGCGCCCGCCTGCTCGATGGCGCGCCCGTCGACGGGCCGACAGAGCAATGGACGCCACCCGTCACCGGCGGCGAACACCACACAACATCGTTCTCCATCGCCGATGGCGACGGCAACGTGGTGTGTCTTACGCAGAGCATCGGCAGCCCGTTCGGGGCGGCGGTGGTTGTGCCGGGCACCGGCGTGTTGCTGAACAATTTCCTCTATTGGGCTGACGTGCAGCCAGACAGCCCCAATCGGGCCAAGCCCGGCGCCGAACTGCCGATCTGCATGGCGCCATCGATCTCGACGCTGGACGGCAAGCCGGTGCTTGCACTGGGCACGCCCGGCAGTTACGGCATTTTGCAGACGCAGGTGCAGGCACTGGTGCAAGTCCTGGATTTCGGCCTGCCGGTGCAGGCAGCAATCGAAGCGCCGCGCGCCCGCCTGCTCGACGGCCGCCGGGTGGTGATCGAGCCGCGCTTGGATGAAGCAATCGTGTCGCAACTGGTCGGCCGCGGCCACGCGGTGGAGCGTACCGCGGCGTGGTCGATGATGGTCGGCGGCATGCAGGCCGTCGCCATCGATCCGAAAACGGGCGCCAAGACCGCGGCCGCCGATCCACGGCGTGACGGCTATGCCATTGCCGTCTGACGGGACTTGCGGGCGCCGCACGGACGCGTAAGAAGCGTACAAATTGGGCTGTGCGCCTGCTTCGGCGCCGGACGGAACTGCGGGATCTGACGTGGCTCATTCATTGCAGTCTGCAGCACGCATTGGCGCACGCTTCCTGACGACGATAGCAGTGCTGTTGGCGCTCGCTGGCGGCGCCCCCCGGGCATTGGCTGCCGATTGTCCCGATGTGCCGCCGCCAGTCGTCAGCCTCGATGTGCCCCGCTACTATGCCGATGAAGCGGGAACCATCGTCGATCCGGCGCTTTACGCCCAGCACCAGGCGGCAGTCGAGCCATTGACAGAGTTTCTCCGGCAGGTGGTGTCGGATGCGGACCATGCCTGGACGCGCACGTCGCCCAAGGGGCAGGCCGCGGCGAGCGAGTGCGCGCTGGCATGGCTCACAGCCTGGGCCAGTGGCAGCGCCTGGCTTGGCACCATGTCGACCAAGCAGGCCGAGTATCAGCGCAAATGGGATCTCGCCGGCGCGGCACTGGCTTATCTCAAATTACGCCGCTTCGCGTTGATCGAGCAGCAGAAGATCATCGATCCATGGCTGCAGCAATGGGCTGATACGGCACGCATGTTCTTCGACGATCCGGAGCACAAGCGTAACAATCACTGGTACTGGCTGGGGCTCGGCGTGGCGGCGGTGGGCTTGGCGACCGAAAGTCCACGCCACTGGGACATGGCACGCGGGATCATGCAGGATGCGGCCCGCGACATTCGGGCGGATGGCACTTTGCCCGAGGAAATGGCGCGCGGGCAGCGGGCGCTTTACTATCACGTGTTTTCAGTCATGCCGCTCGTCATTCTCGCCGAACTCGGCGCGGCGCGCGGCGAGGACTGGTATGGCCTTGGCGACGGATCGCTGCACCGGCTGGTGTCCGCCACCATCACCGGGCTCAACGATCCGACGACGTTTGAAGCACTGGCCGGCATAAAGCAGGAACGGCCGATCAATACACGGGCTGGGTGGCTGCAGGCCTACATCCGGCGTTTTCCGCAGAGGGTGCGAGCGACGCTCCCCGTCGTAGCCGATGGCCATCGCTGGCTCGGCGGGCAGGTCGGCATTCTGCTGGACGTCCTTCGGAGATAGTTTTTCGGCGAGATAACCCCCCTTGGTCGAATTTACCGTGGGCGGATGTATCGCGCCCGCGCGAGCGCAATGCGCTTGACCGCTCACTGCCGAGGGTGCAAGCGACGTCGGCGTTCGGCGCAACCCTTCGTTATCCATAAGCTCATGCGCGGCTACGCCGGGATCTGCGTGGGCCGCGCGTCTGTTGGTTCTGGCACTTGTTTTGCTCCGTGTGTTCACGGAGCTGCGCCGGAATAAGATGCCGGACTAAGCGGTTCGTGACCTGCCAGTCCCCGTGAGGTGTGCGTTGGCTTTGAAAATCTCCCATGACATTGCCGATATGCGAAGCCATTTGTGGGTAAAGGCGCCCATGCTCGTGGCGCTCGAGGGTCGGCAGTATAAGGCGCTCGAATGGAGCCTTGATGGGGTCGCGCTGCCCGCCGGGTCGCTGACGGGAGTTCAGCCGGGCCAGTCCGTCGCAATGCACATTACACTGCCATTCCAGGGCATCGATATCGGCTTCGGCGCCCAAGGTGTCGTCGCAGCCGAGCCGGGAGCGCCAGGGAACGCCACGACGGTCATTGGCTTCCGCGATCTTGGCCCGCGAGAACAAGACCTGTTGTCGCATTTCGTCGAACAATTGATGCGCGGCAACATGACGTCGATCGACGAGACGATCCACCGTCTCGACGCGCCGTTGGCGGCATCGTCCGTTGCGGGCGCACAAACGATCCCCGTCTTATCCAGCTCGGTGCGCCGCTGGCGGCCGGCGCGCACCGCGGCGATGACGGCGGCCTATGGCCTCGTCGGCGTCATGGCGATCGGCTACCTCGGCTCGCTGCTGTACACCAACATATTCTGGCTCGAAGCACCCACGTCGGCCATCTCTGCCCCGGTCGAGAAGCTGGTTTCGCTTGGCGACGGTGTGGTCTCCTGGGCCGGCTTCAAGCCCGGTGATGCAGTCAAGGCCGGCGATGTCGTACTGCGGATTGCCGACAGCACACTCGAGCGCGAGATCGAGCAGGCGGAAATCGGCATCCGGGATCGCGAAAACAAGCTGGCCTATCTGGCGCGGCGCTTCGAAAGCGAGAAACGCCGGCTCGGAACGCTTGCTGGCCTGTCGAGCTTAAAATCGGCGCAGGCCTCCGCGGAGGTCGAAGGGCTGCAAGCCAAGCTGCAAGCGGCTCAGCGGGAACTGAAGCAATTGCCAAGCACGGCTGCCGGCCCGCTTGCGCAGGTGCGGCAGCGCATCGTCTCATTGAAGCAAGGCATCGCCATAAAGGGCCTGGAAATGTCCGGCCGCGCGTCCATCGCGCGGAACAACGATGGCTCGCACGAGATCATCGGCCAGTCTGTGGTCGGCGATGTCGACAACATTGCCGCCCAGATCGAGTTGGCTGAGGCCGACATCGCCATCGCGGCGCGGCGTCACCAGTCTTACCTCAATCAGCGCGACCGCTTGTCGATGCGTGCGCCCTTCGACGGGGTGCTGCGGCAATTGCCCCATGCCGACAGCGCCACTGTTCGAAAGGGCGACGTGGCCGCGGTCATCGAGCAGTCGGCAGAACGCGGCGTCACCGCTTATCTGCGCCAGGATCAGGTGGCGCGCGTGCAGATCGGCGCTGAGGCGATCGTGCACGTTCCCGCCACCCGCCAGACATTCCGCGCGACCGTCCAGGAGATCGATCCGGCGCAAAGTTTAAATAGTGATCGCGCGCCCCAGCATGGCACTGGCGGCAGCGGCACAGCGCGCCCGGATAACGGCATGGCCGTCGTCAAGCTCACGCTGTCAGGAACGCCGCGGGCAATCGATCTCAACGTCTATCGCGATGGCTTGCCCGCCGTGACGATGATCGGCCTGTCGCGGGTGGCCCGAACACAGCCCGCGGGCACATCCACCGTCGGCGAGGCGTCGGGCGGGACCTATCGCGTGGTCTCACAGACCAGCGTCGCGGAAGCGCCGAAGGCCGCTCCTTCCGCCGCACCACCGCCGCGTGCGGGATGGTTCCGAGGACTGGCCGAGTGGGCCCGGTCGAGCCGCCCGGCGTCGGCGCACGGCGATTGACGCGATGGGTGACAGTGCAGCCATCTTGCGCGTGGTCAAGGGTGCAGGCGTTAGCGCGCGCAAATGGACACTGGCGGCACTTGCGGAAATCGCCGTCTATGGTGCCGTGTGCCTCTCCATTCTCACCCTGCTGCCAGCTGGTGCCTGGTGGCGCGATGGCGCCGGGCTGTTCGGCGTGCTCGGCGCGTTTGGCATCTGGCGCTATGGGTGGTGGCTGACGCACGTGTTGCGGGCGCTGTGGTTCGGGCGCGTTGTTTACCCGCGCATGGCCGCACGCGCCGCCGCCCTGTGGAACGGCGGTTGGCGGCCGCGCCGCATGCACTTTCTGGTCACCGTCTATCACGAGCGTGCCGAGACCGTTGAAGCGGTGATGACGGCCATCGTCCGCGAAACGCGCCGTGCGACCATGCCGGCGACGATCTGGATCGGCTCCAAGGATGCGGCAGACGAGGCGACCGTTGCGCGCTGTCTGCAGCGCTGCGCCAAAGATCTCGACCTGCATCTGCGCTTCGTTCGCCAGTCTGGATCGGGCAAGCGCAATTCGATCGCACTTATTCTCAGCGCCATGGCACGTGAAGGCCTGTCGGATGCCGACGTCGTGGCTTTCATGGATAGTGATTTTATTCTCAGTCCAGGCGCGTTGCAGGCGTCGCTGCCGCACTTCGCTGCCGATCCCGCCTTGGTCGCACTCACGACTGACGAGGACGTGGTGGTTCACGGCCCCCGGTGGGTCCAGACATGGCTCAACATGCGGTTTGCGCAACGGCGCTTAGCGATGCAGAGCCATGCCCTGTCGCGGCGCGTCCTGACGCTTACGGGGCGCTTCTCACTGTTTCGCGGATCGCACGTGGTGCAACCCGAGTTCATCGGACTGGTGGCCAACGACATGCTGGATCACTGGCTGTGGGGGCAATTCCGTTTCCTGTCCGGCGACGATAAGAGCACGTGGTACGCCTTGCTGCGTACGGGCGGACACATGCTCTATGCGCCCGACGCCCACGGCACCACCATCGAGATCTACGAGGGCTCGTCGGTTCGGCGCATGATCGAGAATTTGCGGCGCTGGTCGGGTAACATGCTCCGGAACGGCAGCCGCGCCATCGCGTTGGGCCCGCGCCGGATGCCGCTGTTCATCTGGTGGTGTCTGGTTGATCAGCGCCTCGCGATGTGGACCATGCTGTTCGGGCCGTTGTGCGCGGTGGCCGGCGTAATCAAATTCGGCTGGCTGTTTCTAGTGGGCTATGCCGTTTATGTGGCGCTGACGCGATTGGTATCGTCGCTGGTGCTGTTCACTTATAGCCACCGCGTCGACCTCAACTACATCTGGGTGCTCTACGCGAACCAATTGTTGAATTCGGCGGTCAAGCTTTACATGATCTGGCGGCTGCCCAAGCAGCGTTGGTTCAACCGCGGCAACCAGCAGTCCGGCGGCGGTGGTTCGATGGTCGCGGCCATCGCACGCTCGACGATGGCGGCCTATTTGACCGCCCTGTCTGTCGCCATGCTTGTCCTGGTCGCCCTTGTGCTGACCAAGACGATGGCCATGCCGAACATCACCCTTCTTCGCGCCCTGCTCGCCGACACCTTCGGCTGGCAATAACGGCGTGGGTTCAAGCGCGCGCGATGCTCGTGCCATTTTCGCGATGCTTTCTCGTTGCTGTTTTCTTGCTGTTGTTTTCTCGCTTGACACATAAAGATATCTTTATATGCTACCCAAAACTTGAGGGTAGGTCGTGGTTTCCAGTTCGGTTCTGGTCACAGCATTGAAGGCGGCAGCAGAGCCGACGCGGTTGCGTATCCTGGCGCTGCTGGCGGCCGGTGAGCTGAACGTCAAGGATCTGACGCGCATTCTCGGGCAGAGCCAGCCGCGGCTGAGTCGGCATCTGAAGCTGCTGGCGGAGGCCAGCATGGTCGAGCGATCACGGGAAGGCAGCTGGGTCTATTTTCGCCTGCCTAGCGTCACTGGAAGTCTCGCCCACGCACTCGTTCTCGAGATCGACCCGGCCGACCCCGTGATCGCCCGGGACCGGCAGCGGCTTGGCAGCGTCAAGCGCGAGCGCGAGACTGCGGCGCAGGAGTATTTCCAAAGCCAGGCCAGCGATTGGGATCGCATCCGCGCGCTGCATGTCGCGGAGGCCGACGTCGAGGCGGAGATGCGCGCAGTGCTGGGCTCGGCGCCCATCGACCTTCTCGTTGATGTGGGGACGGGCACGGGCCGCATTCTGGAGCTGTTCGCCGATCAGTACACGCGCGGCCTGGGCTTCGACCTGAGCGCGGCGATGCTCGCCTATGCCCGGCCGAAACTCGATCGCGCCGGCATCGGGCACGCGCAGGTGCGGCAGGGCGACATCTACGATCTGCCGGTTGCCGATGGTGCCGCCGGCGCCGTGATCATGCATCAGATTTTGCACTATCTGTCCGACCCTGCCCGCGCGGTGGCGGAAGCAGCGCGCCTGTTGGCGCCGGGCGGGCGGCTCGTCATCGTCGACTTCGCCCCGCATGCTCACGAATTCCTGCGCGAGGCGCAGCGCCACGAGCGGCTTGGCTTTGAAACGTCAACCGTCAGCCAGTGGCTCGAAGAGGTGGGGCTGGCCGTTGTCGAAACGCGTGCGCTGGTGCCGCCGCAGCAGCCTGAGGGAGACGCGCAGCTGACAGTTTCCATCTGGGTTGCACAGCGCGCGCCAGCATCACCCGCGCGGCAAAAACACTCAGGCTCGCCGGCCAAGTCGTCGCTCGAAAGGACAGCGTAACATGACCACCACCGCGCCACGCAAAAGCCGCCTGATCGGCGCCGGCGAGATCGATGTGTCGTTCGAATTCTTCCCGCCCAAGACCGAAAAGATGGAAGAGAACCTGTGGACGGCAATCCGCCGCCTCGAACCCTTGAACCCAAAATTTGTCTCCGTGACCTACGGCGCGGGCGGTTCGACGC
>JANYHP010000158.1 GCA_025359005.1 Hyphomicrobiaceae bacterium
TGCCGCGCAGACGCCCGCAGCCCCTATGGCTGCCGCCGGCACCACGGCGGCCGCCGAAACCGACGTCGCCGGCGTCTGGATCGACCACACCAAGCGCGGTGCCATCGAGATCACGCCGTGCGGCACCCGCCTGTGCGGCTACGTCTATTGGGTCAAGGACGCGGTCAACCGTCGCGGCCAACCGGTTCTCGACACCAACAATCCAGACCCCGCGCGCCGCGGCAAACCCATGTGCGGCACCAAGATCCTGGTCAATCTCAGCCAGATCGGCCAAGCCCGGCATGGTCACGTCTGGGGCGCGGGCTCGATCTACAACCCTGAAGAAGGCGCTAATTTCGACGTCGAACTGAAGCTGATAACGCCGAATGAACTGAGCGTGCACGGCTTTCTCGGTGTGAAGCTGTTCGGCGAGCAGTTTACCTGGACGCGGGCACCCGCCGATCTGGCCCGCTGTGGTCCAGCGCGGGTCTGAGCAGGCTGGCAACTCGGCGCTTTGGCGCGGGGTTTGGGCCCCGCACCGACACGCACAAACTGGCCGCCATCAACGACCCGAGAGTGCGCAGCGCTCAACGGCCCGAGAGTGCGCCGCTGCCCATGTTTGGCTTGCGTACAGGAAGCGCGCGCGGCTCGATCTTCTTGGCAGCGATCGCTTCACGTTCGAGCTTGAGGCCGAATTCGCGCGTTTCTTCGAGTACAACGTCACGCTGCTGGTCGAGCGTGATCACGTGGTAGCAGTCCTCGAGGACGACGGTGTGCACGCGGCCACCCAGGCGCCGCTGCAGATGCTCGACGTTGGACAGGCTGGCGCGATCGTCTTCGCGCGGATGCAATACAAGCACCGGCTGGCGGATCAGGCCGAGCACGCGGTTGACCGCCTTGGTCAGGAAACGGAATTCCATCAGTGAGCGGCCCGGTGTGCCCGGCAGACCGGCCTGCGAGCTATCGTCGCTGTTGATCGCGTTCATGACGAACTCGCGGAAACGGACGTTCTTGATGCCGTAGGGCTCGCTCTCTTTGAACAGGAACTTGTCGGCCGACCACGTATCGTTGACGAGGTCGAACAGGCGGCCATACCAGGGGATCGACCAGCCGTCGAAGCGGAACGTGGGTGCAAACAGCGTCGCGCCGTCCACCGTATCGGGATGCTCGGCGGCCAGCTTCAACGCGATCACGGCGCCCATGGACAGCCCGCCGACGATCACCAGATCGCAGTGCTTCTTCAACTCCAACAGCGCGTCCTCGGCGCTCTGATACCAGTCCTGCCAGTGCGTCGCCTTGAGGTCCTCGAGCGTTCCGCAATGGCCGGCGAGCTGCGGCACGCTCACGGTGAAGCCGGCGCGCGAGAGCCCGTTGGAAATGTAGCGCAGCTCGATCGGCGTGCCGGTGAGCCCGTGCAGCAACAGGAAGCCGGTTTTGGAGCCTGCGTGGTAGTAACTGCGGTCGCGGATGGTCTGAGTCACACGGGTGTTCCTTGATCGATGCGGCGGGACGGCATGGGGTCGATGGCTGAGCGGGGGCTCAGCCGGTCAACGCCGTCTGAGCTGTGGCGGGGTCGGGCACCATCGATGGACGGCGCGCCGGGTTCGGGAGGCGATCGGTGTTGGGTTGGCCCTGCCGCGCTGCAGCGATCCAACGGTCGAAGTCGGCGACGACATCGCCGAAGTCGGTGATGGGGGCGTGCGCCAGATTCTGCGCGCGGCAGTGGTCCGTCAGCCGTCCTTTGGAGAGCACGAAATCGGCGCGTGTGGCGACGCAGAAGTCCGAGCGGCCATCACCGATCATGATCGTGCGTTGCGGACGGGGGGGCACCTGCAGGCATTTGCAATTGGCGGCCGTCATGCGGCAACTCGCCGAACGATGCGGGAAGTCGAGCCGCCACTGGCGATCGCCCAGATATTCAAGATGGTTGGCGACAAACGGCAGAGCCAGATCATAGCGTGCCAGCATGTGTTCGATCGTGATGTCGAAGCCATCGGAAACGATGGTGACGCCAATCCCGCGCGCCTGGCATAGCTGCACGAAGGCGGGGAAGTCCGCGTCGATCACCCGCTCGCTGACGGCGCGCGCGATGTCGGCCGGCGTCGCGCGCAGCAACGCCACCTGCGCGGCCATGCAGTCGCGCGAGTTCATGCGCCCCGACTGGAAGGCCTCTTCGAGTTCGAGCCAACGGGCGTCGGCAAAGCTCGCCATCACGTGGTCTGTCACATCGCCGGGGACGATGGTGCCATCGAAGTCGACAAGAACGCGCACATCGGAAACAGAACTCGGCACAGCGGCTTCTCTTCGTCGGAATTGGGTCCAAAGGCCTGTGGTCGGCGTGCCTGGACGAGACGGCGGGGGAGGCGACTAACGTATCGGGCGGGTGACCGGCAGGTGCCGGGGTACCTATCGCAGTCACGGCGGAGAGCTAACCGGGACTGCATCTCAGCGCTAACAATTTATGCTGCATTGCAACATAAACCGATCCTGCCGGAGTTCAATCGTCTTCACACGCGATTGAAGGTCGCAGCCCTTGAGCCCTGGAATTGCGACAAAACTCTGGCAATGTCTACTGTAAGACGTCTACCGCGGTGCACGCTAAATGCCGCGTCTCTTGGTTAATAGGGAAGGCCGGGTCAGCCATCTCGGTTTGGTTTCGTGGCGTGGCGGTGCTTGGGGTTGCGCGGTCGCCCGACCGGTGATCGTGCGTATGCCGGCATTAAGCTGCTGGTTCATCGCATTATTTTGATGGGCGCTGACGGTGGATCAGCGCGTTCCGGGGCGCCACGATCGGCCTGCTCGTCGACCGTGAAGGCTTGCAGACGCCGTCAGCTCGGCGTCACATGCAGAGCACCCATCACAAAATTGTGCGCTTGCGGCGGCTTGCTGATGCCAGTTCAGAATTCGTGACGCCTCGGCAGGCGCGGACGGAGGCGGTCGCACCGGGACACCCGCCGGCCCTCGCTCCAGCGATTTCCGTGCACGGGCGCGCGCACCCCGGCGCGAAACGCAACGCTGCCCGCGATGGTCACTATGCGCTGCAATGTCCTGGTCCCGGTGTCTTGATCCCCTCATGCAATGGGCGCTATCGCTGCAGCAAGGACTGGCGTGATCACCCAAAAACCATATCATCTGTCATCGACGTAATGGCAGTATGGACGTAAGTGCACGACGATTGTCCCGGAGATCATGTGTATGGTGCGCGTCGAAAAACTGCCGTCGTCGTTTCGTGATCGCACTGTGTGCATTATCGGCCTCGGCTATGTCGGCCTCACGTTGGCTGTCACCATGGCCGACAGCGGCTTCGACGTTTTCGGCGTCGAAAGGCAAGGCGCGGTCCTCGACAAGCTGAGGCGCGGCGAGCCGCATTTCTTCGAGCCGCGTCTCGCCGAGAAGCTTGCCCGCGTCGTCGAGAAGGGCACGTTGCATCTTTCCAATGCGATCCAGGACGGCCGCAATGGAGTGGGCGGCCGCGCCACGGCGTACGTGATCACCGTCGGCACGCCGCTGGCCAAGGACGGCGGCATCGAGCTGCGTTTCATGGAGCAGGCCGCCGATGAGGTTGCGCGCGTCCTATTGGACGGCGATCTTGTCATCCTGCGGTCGACGATGAAGATCGGCACCGCGCGCGCCGTCGTCCAGCGCCGCCTCGTCGAGACGGGCAAGCGCTTCGAAATCGCGGTCTGTCCGGAACGGACGCTCGAGGGCCGCGCGCTCGTCGAATTGCACGAACTGCCGCAGATCGTCGGGGCGGATACGCCGGAGACGCGCCATCGCTGTGCGCAATTGTTTTCCATTCTGACGCCGACGACGGTGGCTGTGTCGAGTTTGGAGGCTGCCGAACTGATCAAACTCACCGACAACACCTATCGCGATGTCACGTTCGCGTTCGCCAATGAAATCGCAAAGCTGTGTGGCCAACTCGGTGTTTCGGCGAGCGAAGTGATTGCCGCCGGCAAGCTCGGCTATCCCCGCACCAACGTCGCTCTGCCCGGCCCCGTCGGTGGGCCGTGTCTGGAAAAGGATCCCCACATTCTCGCGCAGTCCGCCGCTGAACTCGGCGTCGACATGGCGATCACCCGCGCGGCCCGCGAGACGAACGAGAGCCAGCCCGAGGAAGTCGCTACGTTGCTCGCGTCCCAGGTGCGGGCGATCGCTGCGTGGCCGGCAGAGCCCCGCATCGTGGTGGCCGGACTTGCCTTCAAAGGCGCACCGGCGACCGACGACCTGCGCGGCACGATGGCCAAGCCCATCGTCGAGGCGTTGCGGCGGCACTTTCCGCGGGCGCGGATTTGTGGGTTCGATTGCGTTGCTGCGCCGGAAGCGTGCCGTGCTTACTTTGGTATCGACATGGTCGAAACGCTCGACGCTGTCTTTGCGGGTGCCGACCTGGTCGTCCTGGCCAACAACCACGCGTTGTTTGCAGGCCTTGATCTGCCCGCGGCGGCGCGGACCATGAACAAGCATGGCATCGTCTACGATTTCTGGAATCTCTATGACGACGTCGCTGCCGCGATGCCAGACGGCCGCATGTATCTCTCGCTCGGCAGCGAGACGGTCGCGGACGGTCCGACTGGCCGGACAGGTGTCAAGGCATCGCGTCGACTGCCGCCCAACACCTATGTCGTCGCCGGTGGGCGTGGCGCACCCGCGCGCCGCTGGTAGCCCACAGCGCGTGACGGTATGAGCATGCGGGTGCTCCTTGCGACCGTGCGCACGTCGATCCGGGCGCGACCGGCAGCGTGCGCTGCGCTATACAGGAGCACGACGCGGCAGGCGCAGGTCGTTAGAGCATTTTCCACCAAAGTGGACACCGGTTTGGTGCAGAAAATGCGACAAACAACGAGCTAGAGCGCTTTCTTCGGTAAGAACCAAGTGGAAAGCGCTCTCGGCTTGCCGCGAAAGGGAGACGACACGTACCATGCCGGGGATCGATGTCGTATCGCCATCGCGCCGTGCTGCGCTGGGCCTGCTCTCGGGTCGGTGGCCGCTGGTGTCTGCATTTTTCTGCCTCGCCTATGTCGCGCTGGATTGGTTGAGCTATATCCATCCTGTCGCGCCGTTCGATATCACGCCGTGGAACCCGCCGACGGGGCTCGGGTTTGCACTCGTGCTGCTGCTGGGCCGCAAGTACATGCCGTTGCTGGCGCTGGCACCCTTGCTGTCGGATGTGGTGCTGCGCGACCAACCCTTGCCGTGGTGGTTGGAAATCGCCTGTGCGTCGGTCATTGGCTCCGTCTATTCGTGTGCCTTGTATTTCCTCACCGCAGCGCGGACGCGCTTTGACCCGGCGCTGGGCTCCATCGGCGACCTGCTGTTGCTGCTGGCAGCCTCGGCGATCTCGGCGGCGATCACGGCGTGCGCCTACGTCGGACTTCTGACGACTTCGGAGATGTTGCCGTATGCTCAGTTTACCAGCGCCGCTTTGCGGTTCTGGATCGGCGACGTCATCGGCATCATGATTTTCACGCCGTTCCTGCTCATCTGGGGGCTTGGGCGGATGCCGCAGCTGGGGACCGCGGAAGATGGGCTGTTCGCCGTCGCGATTGTGGTCGCGGTGACGCTCGTCGTCAGCCTGCCGGCGAGTTCTCAGTTCCAGCTTTTCTATCTCTTGTTCCTGCCCATTGTCTGGATCGCGTTGCGGTCGGGCTTGGCGCACGTGACCATCGGATTGCTCGGGGTCCAACTCGCCGTCGTCATCGCGCTTCAATACATGCAGGAGACGGTGGCAGAGGTGATCTCGTTCCAGATCCTGATGCTTGTGCTGGCGGCGACGGGGTTGCTGATGGGGGCCGCGGTCAGCCAGCAGCGGCGTGCGGAAACGCAGCTCCGACTGCAGCAGGAAGCGTTGGCGCGGGTGTCGCGCTTGGGCAGCATGGGTGCGCTGGGAACGGCGATCGCCCACGAGGTCAATCAACCGCTCAGTGCGATCGCGCTGTATGCTGATGTGCTCTCGCGTGAACTCGAAAAGGATGTGATCGACCGTGCTGTCGCCACGGAGGCGGCCCGCAAAGCCGTCGCACAGGTGACGCGCGCCGCCGAAATCATCAAGCGGCTGCGTGATATGATCCGATTGGGCCAAAGCGAGGCCGGCCCCAACTCAGTCCGCGTTATCTTCGACGAGACCAACGAGTTGCTGCGCGACGACATCGAGCGCTTTCGTGCCCGGTTGACGATGACGATGACCTCTGGTCTGCCTGATGTG
>JANYHP010000171.1 GCA_025359005.1 Hyphomicrobiaceae bacterium
CGGGAAGCGGCAGGTCGTGCACCTCGTTCTCGCTTTGAAACAGCATGCGACCGCCCTGTTCGAAGGCCTCGTAGTCCTCCCCCCATACGATCAGCGGTGATCGGGTCTGCCGCGCCCGCGCACGAATGACATCCAGCGGCGCTGGCTCCTGCAGCGAAATGACTGCCGGCACGTCGCGCTTCAAGATGCCGGCCTTCGTGGCCGCGATCCGTTCAAGCGTACCACCGAGCCGCTCGGCATGATCCATGGAGATGGGTGTGATGATCGAGAGTGCGGGGCGCTCGATGACGTTCGTGGAATCGAAGTCGCCGCCGAGGCCGACCTCCAGCAGCACCACATCGGCAGGAATTTCCGAGAACAGAAGGAATGCGGCGGCGTTCGTCACCTCGAAAAACGTAACCGGGGCGCCGGCATTCACGCGCGAGACGCGCTGCAGCAGATCGACCAGCTGCGCCTCGCTGACCGGCCGCGAAATGCCGTCGGCGCCGGGTACTGAGATGCGTTCGTGAAAACGGACGAGATGGGGCGACGTATAGGCGTGCACACGCTTGCCCGCCGCCTCGAACATCGCCTTGAGGTAGGCCGTGGTCGAGCCCTTGCCGTTGGTGCCGGCGATGTGCACGATCGGCGGCAGGCGTCGCTCGGGATGGCCGAGCTTGGCGAGCAACGCCTCGATCCGCGCCAACGACAAGTCGATGGACAGCGGATGCAGCGTCTTCAGCTCCGCCAGAAGCTGGTCGCTCGTCACCATGGGGCACTCACCTGTTGGGGCGGCACGCGCTCGACGTCAAGATGTGCGCGGCAATGCACGGCCCTTGGCCTTGGCTTCGGCGTCGCGCTTGGCTTTCTCGCGTGCCTCGACTGCGGTCGCATCGAACCGCGCATCGCCTTCGACCGGCTCGGGCTCCATCACGTCGGAGCCGCGGGCCAGCTTCTCGACCAGCTTGCCGTCGACGGCGTGGCCATTCATGCTTTTGATATAACCGGCTGGCTTCTTGCCTTTGCCAGCGTCCGCGCTTTTGGATACCGCGGGCCCGGACATCAGCACGCGGCACAGCCGACCGAGCGTGTCGCGCAGCTTGTGGCGATGGACAACCATGTCGATCATGCCGTGCGACAGCAGGTATTCCGCGCGCTGGAACCCTTCCGGCAACTGCTCGCGGATCGTCTGCTGGATCACACGCGGGCCGGCAAAACAGATGAGCGCGCCAGGCTCCGCTATCTGCACGTCGCCCAGCATGGCATACGACGCTGTGACGCCGCCGGTCGTCGGATCGGTCAACACGACGATGTAGGGCAGTTTGGCCTCACGCAGCCGCTGCACGGCAATTGTCGTACGCGGCATCTGCATCAACGATAGAATGCCTTCCTGCATGCGCGCGCCGCCGGAGGCCGCGAACAGGATGAACGGGGTCTTCTTGGCCACAGCATGCAGCATCCCGGTCACGACTGCTTCGCCGGCGGCCATCCCGAGTGACCCGGCCATAAATCTGAAATCCTGCGCCGCAGCGACAACCAGTGCACCGTCCAAGCGGCCTTCACCGATCACAACGGCATCTGCAAGGGCGGTTTTGGCTTTCGCTGCCTTCAGGCGGTCTGTGTAGCGCTGTCCGTCGCGAAACTTCAGCGGGTCGGTCGCCACGTCTTTGACCGGCACCATCGTATAGGCGCCGTCGTCAAACAGGCCTTTCAGGCGCACGTCCGATGCCATTCGCTCGTGGAAGCCGCAGCACGGAAATACGAAGGCGTTGTCCTCCAACGCCTTCTTGTCGCACATCTGGCCGCAGCCGCCGCACTTGTGCCAAAAATTGTCCGGCGGCTCCCGGCGCGTGGTCAGGAAGCTCGAAATTTTCGGCGGGACGAGGTTATTGATCCAATTCACGTCAAACGCTCCAATCGGGCCTTCCGCGCAGCGCCTTCGAGGTAAGTACGCACGCCGCCGGCGCCAAGGGCCGGACCGCAAATTCAGCCGAGGCAGTCGAGACCCTGCACGCTCACGGGCTGCGAAGCGCGGTGCCCAGCTCACGTACCAGATCAAGCACAGCCGGAACGGTCGTTGACGTCGCATGGCCGTGGCTGTCGAGCGACCGTTCGATCGTGGAGACCAACGCCGAACCAACCACTACTCCATCCGCGCCCCGGCCAATAGCCTTGGCTTGATCTGGTGTTCTTACACCAAATCCGACGGCCACAGGAAGACTTGTTGACTTCTTGATTGATGCTACCTGGGCGTGCACCGCCGCCGGGTCTGGCGTGGCGCTGCCGGTGATGCCGGTGATCGAAACATAGTAGAGGAAGCCGGATGTATTCTTCAGAACCGCGGGCAACCGCTTGGCATCGGTGGTGGGCGCCGAAAGGCGAATGAAGTTGAGCCCATGCGACATCGCCGGCAGGCACACTTCGTCGTCGGCCTCGGGCGGGCAATCGACGATGATCAAACCATCGAC
>JANYHP010000184.1 GCA_025359005.1 Hyphomicrobiaceae bacterium
AAAGGGCAGAAAGTGACATCGGGAGTTCCTTGCGGCAGTTAAGACGGTTGGCGGGGCTTAGCACGCCTTGCCGCTGGCATTAAGCCCATCCGACTTGAACACCTTGTGAACATGGGGCTAAGGCACCCATCTGCCACGGGACCAATTGCCTCAATTGAGGGCTGCGGACGGGCTGTCGGCTTCGATGAGCAGTTGCGCGCGGCACAACCGGGCATAGACCCCGTCGCGATTGAGCAATTCGGCGTGGGAGCCGACTTCGACGATGGCGCCGCCGTCGAGCACGCAGATGATGTCGGCCCGCTGCACGGTGGACAGCCGGTGGGCGATAACGAGGGTGGTGCGGTTGGTGGTAAAGCGCGCCAGGGCGTCCTGAACCAAGCGTTCGGATTCGGTATCGAGCGCGCTGGTGGCTTCGTCGAGCAGCAGGATCGGCGCGTCCTTGAGGATCGCACGGGCCAACGCCAGGCGTTGCCGCTGGCCGCCGGACAGGCGCATGCCACCGTCGCCGATGACGGTATCGTAGCCCTGCGGCTGCGCCATGATGAAGTCGTGGGCGGCAGCCGCCTTCGCCGCCGCGATGATGTCCTCGTGGCTCGCGTCCAGCCGGCCCAGCGCGATGTTGGCGCGGATACTGTCATCGAACAGGGTCACGTCCTGGCTGACGATGGCGACCGCATTGCGCAGGCTCTGCAGGGAGACATCGCGCACGTCCTGCCCGTCGATCAGGATGGCGCCGGACGTGACGTCGAACAGCCGCGGCACAAGGTTGATCACCGTGGACTTGCCGGCGCCGGAGCGGCCGACAAAGGCGGCGGTCTTTCCGCCCGGAATGCGCAGCGAGAAGTCGCGCACGGCCGGCAGATCGGCGCGCTGCTCATAGGCGAAGGAGACGTGCTCGAACGCGATACTGCCTTTGCTAAGGGCCAGCGGCCTGGCGGTGGGCCGGTCGACGACACCCGGCTTTTCGTCGAGCAGGCTGTACAGCCGCTCGAGAGCGGCGATGCCGTCCTGCACGCCGGATGAGAAACTGCCGACCGAGCGGAGCGCACTGGCCGCCATCAAAAGCGCTGTCACGAACGCCATGAAATCGCCGGTCGAGGAAATGCCCGTGGAGATCCGCCATGTCGCCAGCGCAATGACGCCGGCAATGGCGAGGCCGGCGCACGCTTCAAGCATCGGCCCGAGCCGCGCCTTGGCGCGCACCGCCTTCATGCGCAGCTTGAAGATCTGCTCGAAGTTCTCGCTCAGCTTGCGGGTTGCATAGTCTTCGAGGCGAAAGGTCTTGATCAGACGCGCACCGGCGAGTTTTTCGGTCAATGCCGCGGTCATTTCGCCGACTTCGTGCTGAGTGGCCTTGGCGACCCGCCGCAGCCGCTGGCTGATGAGCACGATGGGCAGAACGGCGATCGGCATGACGCCGAGCACGATCGTCGACAGCACGGGGTCGAGATAGATCATGTAGCCGACGAGGCCGAAGACTGTCAGCGTGTCGCGCACGACGGTGTTGAGGGTCGCCTGACAGGCGCCCTGGATGACACCGACGTCGCTGGTCAGGCGCGAGACCATATGGCCGGTGCCCTCGCGGCTGAAGCGCGCGTAGTCGGCGCTGATCAGGTGGCGGAAGGCGTTGGTCTGCAGGTCGGTGCCGAGGCGGAAGATCGTCCGGTTGGAAATCGTCTGGTGGAGAAACAGGCAGGTTCCCCGCATGGCGGTCACGGCGATGATGCCGGCCAGCACCCAGCGGAGTGGCCCCATGTCGCCCTGGCCGATGGAGTTGAAAGCGGCCTTGATGATCATCGGATAGCCGCTGGTCGAGACCGCGAGCGCGGCACCCACCAGCAGCGATAGGCCTATCTGGCGCCAGCGCGGGACCAGCCATTCACCGCTGAAGCGGCTCAAAACGCTGCGCGCCGCCGGGTCGAACGCCAATTTGCCCAGAAAAGAACGGACAGCGTCCATGAAGCCGGCCTCGTTGGCGGGCGACGCGCCAGGTTCGGCATCGGCCATGTCGTGCGGTTCCTTATCCGGGTCGTCATGCGGATGGTTATCCGGACGGGCTCCTCCGAGCCCTACCCCCTCGGTACTCAACGCGACAGGCGCCTACTTCCGTCGCGCGTCGTGCCACAGACCTGTTCGCTGACGCGCATACACCAACCCCGATGCTTCGCAAACCACCAGGATGGCGCATTTGCCAAGCGCCCGTGGTGGAGCGGCGACGCCAGAACAGGGCGGGGTGGCTTAGTCGGCCTTCTCATAGACACGGTGACAGCCGCTGCAGTTGGCGGCAACCTTGGGCCATTCAGCTTTGAGACCGGCTTCGTCCTTGATCGTGGCTGCGTCGGCCGCCAGTTTATCAAAGCCGGCCAGGAATTCCGCATTATACTCCCGTATGACCGGCGGTGCAGCCGTCTCGCCACCGGACTTGCTGTCGTCGGGGAACAGCGCCTTCAGTTTCAGCGCCGTTTCTGCGATAATCCGCTGAGAGTGCTACACTTTGGCCAGATCGAACTGCGTTACGCCTTTGCCCATCAACGCTGGCGCTTTCATGGCGGCACCCATGGCCTTCATGGCCTGCTGACGCTGGCTGATGGCCGTGCTCTGGGCGTAGGCGACAGGGATGCCGACGGCCACGGCCGCGACAATAACGACGATACGGCGCATGCGACCGCCATCAGACGTTTCTCTACGGCGCCTTCGGCGGCGGTTTGCCGGCGCGCGCGGGCAGCGATTTCAGATACCGCGCCATGGCCTCGCGATCCGCCGGCGGCAATTTGGACGTGTTGGCGATCACCGCCTGCATTTCCGGATCGACCGGATTGCCGTCCTTGTCCAGGCCGGTCTCGAGAAAGTACGCCATGTCCTTGACCGACCACGTGGCAAGGCCGTCCTCGTGCGACGTGATGTTCGGCACCCAGCCGACGCCCTCCGCGTTGGGGCCGCCGGCGAACCGCTGCGCCGCCTTGATGCCGCCAAGCAGGTTGCGGCCGCTGTGGCATTCGGCGCAATGGCCCGG
>JANYHP010000192.1 GCA_025359005.1 Hyphomicrobiaceae bacterium
TCCTGTGACCGCTCGTATTGGAGCGCCCATGATTGCGCGCGCTTCTGTTCGCGGAAATCATCGAGCCTGCGACCGTTGTCAGGGTTCACGCGATTGATAATGACGTGAATGTGGCGATGCTCGGTGTCGTTGTGGCCGATATACACGGCCTGATGTGCGTCCCAACCCATGTGCTTCATCAAGGCATCGGCGGCCTCGACCATATGCTCCAGTGTCGGTTGGTCGTCCTTGTGCCAGGAGAGCGACAGGGTCTTGGTGGGATCTTCGCAGGCGCGACCGCCCCGCTTCACGCCGGCTTGCATCTTCAGATACGCCTGATCCTCGGCCGTGCGCCACATCTCTTCCAGCGCGCGGCCGGGGTCTAACTCCAAGCAATTGCGCGTGTCAGTGAACCAGACGCGCTCGTCCGTCTTCGGTTTCAACTGTTTTTCGAGAGCCGCATCGTCCGACTTGTCGTGCAGGTAATAGAGGCCGGCACCGCCGAACGACCCGCCGTTGGCTTGGATGCGGACGATCATGGCGCAAGCTTCCGCCACAGCATCGTGATCGTGTCGGCCGGTCGCAATCACCGGAATGGGCACAGTGTGTGAACCGGCGTGCAATTTTGATGCGACCTATCAATGGCGATGCCTTCCTGGCTTACGTCGAGCAGGTGCTGGCGCCCACGCTCGCACCCGGCGACGTTGTCGTCATGTGATAATCTCGGCTCGCACAAAAGCGATAAAGTGCGCTCTGCGATCCGCAAAGCCGGTGCGAGGCTGTTCTTTCTGCCGCCATACTCGCTCGACCTCAATCCGATCGAGCAGGTCTTCGCCAAACTCAAAACACTGCTGCGCAAAGCAGAAGTGCGCACGGTCGAGGCCGTATGGAAATGCATCGGCGCGCTGCTCGATTGCTTCCCACCCAGCGAGTGCGCAGCCTATCTCCGCAACAGTGGTTATGCCTCAATCTAAGTCGGAAAGACTCTAGCGGCTGTATTCGGATGTCGAGGTGAAGGAAAAGCTCTTGAGCCAGGTGTCCAGATCTCCCGATCGATACAGAACCCGCGCGCGCTTTCCAGGGCCAACTTTCAGATAACCTGGCCCAGTCCCGATGACGCGATAGCGTTCAAGCGTTCGCCTGGAGATTCTGAGGTGCGCCGCCGCCTCGACTGAGGTCAGCAGACGCATCGATGGGTCTGAACCTGTCTGCACCACAATTCACCTGCGTTGCCACCATCGCTGGTTGCGATGTGTTGCCGACCCTAGTCACGGATTGCGCCGTTCTCATAGGACGCAGTCGGGGCCATGCACTGGAATTCATCGGCACACGCAGGTTCGGCGTCACGAAAAACGTCCCGTGACTTCTGAAGCTTTCGCACGCCCACATAGTAGCGGGGCCCCGCGGACATTTTACGCCTCGTCGCGGGCTATGGCGCTGCTCGCCGTCACTGCCGCTCAGACCGCCTAATAATGTTCCCGATCGGTAACAATATCTAAATATGCTGACGTATTGCTGTTTATTGTTCCTGATCGGGAACATTGGGCTGTAAGCCGCTGTGTTTTATGATATATGTTCCCGTACAGGAACATCAAAATCAAAGTTGCCCCGACGATGGTCAGACAAACCGCAGAAAACCAGCTTGGAGGTCAGCATGCCCTTCGCTTCGGCAAGCTCGTCCGCGATCGCCGAAAAGCCCTCAATATGAACCAGGATGACATGGCGCTTGCCACGGGTGTTGGGCGCCGTTTCATCATCGACTTGGAAGGTGGCAAGCCCAGTTGCCAAGTCGGCAAAGCATTGCTTGTGGCTGAGGCCGTCGGGTTGCGGATCTTTGATCTTTTGGCGGAAGGGAGTGCAAACCATGCACTCCTGCCGGATATGCCGGACGATAACGAAGGCAGGCCATCGTGAGTGAGCTTCCGGTTTATTTTGAAACGCGCATGGTTGGCCGCATCGAGATCGGTGCCGCCGGACCATCGTTTGTCTACGATCCGGAGTGGCTCAAGACCAGCGGTGCCTTCCCGCTTTCCATCGTGATGCCGATGTCGCCGCGTCCTGCACCGCCACACGTGTTCTTGCCGTGGGCATCCAATCTCTTGCCTGAAGGGCAGCAACTCAAAACGATCGGCATGACACTTGGCGCATCGGGCGACGACGTCGTCGAGCTACTCAGACAAATCGGGCGCGATACTGCGGGTGCTCTTTCTGTTGGCAGGCCCGGGACAGCGCGTGCAACGCATTGGAAGGCGATCACGTCCGAAGCGGAACTCGCTGGGATCATCAAGGAGCTGCCCAAAAAACCGTTCCTCGTGGGTGAGGACGGCGTGTCGATGTCCCTCGCTGGCGTGCAAAGCAAACTTGGCGTGTCGATCGACGACAAAGGACGTGTTTGTATTCCACTTGATGGGGCTCCATCGACGCATATTCTGAAGCCAGATTCAGAGAGCCTTTACGGTGGCGTGCAGAATGAAGCGCTGTGTTTGGTGCTTGCGCGGCG
>JANYHP010000201.1 GCA_025359005.1 Hyphomicrobiaceae bacterium
CGGCCGACCGTGCTGCGGCCGCCTACGACGACACCTCGGATTGGGCGAGCGCGGCGGTCCAGACTCTGAGAAAATTGCCGCCCATCAGCTTGACGAGCGCGGCGTCGCCCCAGCCGCGGCGGATCAACTCCGCGATGACGAACGGGAACTTGCTCGCATCTTCCAGGCCGGGCGGGTTGGGGCCGCCGTAGAAGTCGGAGCCGATGCCGATGTGATCCTCGCCGACCTGCTGGCGGAAATACTCGAGGTGATTGCAGAGATAGGCGACGCCATCCTGGTTCCAGCCCTTGAGGCAGGCTTCGCGTGCGGCGCGATAGTCGGTCTCCGGGCGCGACTTGCCCCAGGGATCGAGATACGTCTTCAGCCCTTCGTACGCTGACGGATTGAGGAAGCCCGGCACGAAAGTTGCCATCACCAAGCCGCCGTTGGCGGGGATGCGGCGCAAGACATCGTCGGGGGTGTTGCGCGGATGTGCGCAGAGCGCGGCGGCGTTGGTGTGCGACAGCACGAGCGGCGCGCGGGCGACATCAAGCACCTTGTGCATGGCGTGCGGGGCGACGTGCGCGAGATCGACGATCATGCCGAGCCGGTTCATCTCGCCGATCAACGCGCGTCCGAAGTCCGAGAGGCCATCGTGCGTGCCGGCGGGCTTGTCGGTGGCGCTGTCGACCCAGGGCAGCGTTTCGTTGTGACAGAGGGTGACAAGGCGCACGCCGAGCCGGTGCCAGAGCCTGAGCGGCGCCAGCGAGCCTTCGAGGCCGACGGTGCCTTCGACCGACATCAGCGAGCCGATTTTGCCGAGGTCGCGCGCCTTGGCGACGTCGGAGGGCTGGCGCACGGGATAGAACGTGTCTGCGTGTGCCGCCTCGATGCGCAGGATCAGGTCGATCTGCTCGGCGGTGACGGTCGCGGGATTGGCGATGCGGGTCGGCAGAAACGCCGCGAGCACTTGTGTCGCCACACGGCCTTCGCGCAGCCGGGGAATATCCGTATCCGTCTCGGGATGGAGGCGGGTGAGGTCGTAGGCGGCCAGATCGGAGCCACCCGATTGGCGGACGACCCACGGCAGGTCGTTGTGGCCGTCGATAAACGGATGCGCCGCCATCAGGTCGAGAGCGCGCGCGTGCGCCTGATCGTGGGGACTGTCGGCGGGCTTGGCTGAGCGAGCCGAGGACTGCGCCCGGGAGCGGCGCGCTGGTGACTTGTCCATCGGCAATGACCTCGAAACATGATGGAAACTTGGACAAAGGATACGCGAGGGCCGCACAATCCACCAGCGCCGTTTCGCGGATGGCTCCCGTCGCGCAGACTAACACCTGTGTAAAATGCGCAACCCCTGGCTGCTATGGGCCATGCTTGGCCGGACGACTGGCCAACACGGGAACGGGCGTGGCAGAAGCGCGGTCGTTGGCCTCACCGATCAGAAAGACCCAATGACACGTCGAGCAACAGAAACAGCGCCGAAAATTCCGATGCCCGTCCTGCTGGAGACTGCGCACGCGCTGGCGGACGCGGCGGGCCAGCGCATCCTGCCCTATTTCCGCAAAGCGTTGCGCGTCGAGAATAAGGAGCAGGGCGCGGGGTTCGATCCGGTGACGGAGGCCGACAAGGCGGCGGAGCGGGTGATGCGGAAGGCAATCCGCGCGCGCTTTCCCGAGCACGGCATTACGGGGGAGGAGTATTCGGAGCAGGCCAGCGAGGGCCGCTATCGCTGGGTGCTGGACCCCATCGATGGGACGCGCGCGTTCATGTGCGGGCTACCGTCGTGGGGCGTGCTGATCGGCCTGATGGAGCATGACACCGCCGTGCTCGGCATGATGGATCAGCCGCATACGCGCGAACGCTTCTGGGCGACCGGCGGGAAGGCGCAGATGCGCGGGCCGGATGGTCGCATGCGCCGGATGCAGACGCGGCCATGCGGCGCGCTGGCGGACGCCGTGCTGTCGTCGACATCGCCGGAGATGTTCAAGACGGCGCGCGAAAAGGCGGCGTTTGCGAGCCTCAGCGGACAGGCCAAGCTGACGCGATACGGCGCGGATTGCTACGCCTACGCCATGCTGGCCGCTGGGCATATCGATCTGGTGGTCGAGGCCGGCCTGAAGGAGGTCGACATCGTCGCGCTGATCCCGATCATCGAAGCGGCGGGCGGCGTGGTGACGACATGGGACGGCGGGCCGGCCATCGGCGGCGGCAATATCGTCGCCGCGGGCGACCCGATGCTGCACGCGAAAGTTTTGCGGAGTTTGCGGTGAGGGTGGGGGGCCACCGGGCCGAAGCGGCGGGATTGGCGGGGCGGGGGGTGTCCGCTGACGCCTCGGGACCGTCCGGAGGCTGCTGTAGGCGTGGGACTGCAGTGGGACAGCTGCTGTCGGAACCGGCAGTGGGATTTGGAGCCAACACGATCTGCGTTGGCCAAGTTCGGACATTGGCTGACGACACCAATGTAGCCGCGTCAGCGACAAGTCAAAAAAGCGGAGCCCGCCCCCGTCTCGGTGTCACCATCACTTGGCGCAGTGCGCATGTGATATGGACCATGTTGCTGCCTCGACAGCGTATGAGAACTCGCGGAATGTGATGGCGTAAATGGAGTGGTAACCACGCTCGGAACAACCTATGAACTGCGAGCGGAGCAGGATGATGACCAAGAGCACCGAACACACGTTCAAGATCGACGCGTTCACACCGGACACGCTGCCGATGGCGCGCCTTGCGGAATATATGACGCAGTTTGCCAAGCTGCTCGGTGAGCCGGATCGTGTCCACTTCGTGGTTGTGGAACGCGGCAGCGCTGTATTGCGCGCGCGGATCGACGAGGTCGCCGTTCCAAAGGTCACACGTCGGCTGTCGGAAGCAGCGCGGGGAGAAGGAGATCCGGTTGCGCTCAAGGCGCTCAGAGACCTCGATGACATGCTCGCCAACGACAATGCCGTCGGGCAATTGCTCGACGAAGCCGGAGCCGAGGTGATCGCGTTCGCGGGCCGGAATCGACCGAAGCCGCTGGAGTATGGCCCATTCCGTGAGGACGGCGTGCTGGAAGGCGTGGTGATCAAGATCGGCGGCAGGGGCGAGTCGGTGCCCATCTGGCTGCAAGACAACGAACGTACCCATCGATGCGGCGCGCGCCGCCCGTTGGCCCGGCGTCTCGCCAAACACTACGACGGCGGTTTATTGCGGGTGTCGGGCACCGGCAACTGGATGCGGTTGGACACCGGCGCGTGGCTGATGCGCTCGTTCGAGGTCAAAGACTTTGAAATCCTCGACGATGCCCCGTTGGCCGACGTGATCAAGCGACTCCAAGGCGTCGAGGGTGCCGAGTGGGGCGAGGCCCCTCTCGCAGAACTTGAGCTGCTCCGTGGCAGCGAAAGGCTGCAGTCATGATCGTCTTTGACGCCAATTTTCTGATCTACTTCCTCGACCCACGGATCAAAGACGGCGTCGGTAGCAATCCGCGTATCGATCATCTGGTCGCGACGATCCAGAAGTCAGGTGAGCGGATCATCGTGCCTACACCGGCTCTGAGCGAACTTCTTGTGCGGGCAGGTGACGCTGCGCCCAAATACCTGGACATCATCACGCGCTCAAAATTCTTCCGTGTCGCCGAGTTCGGCACGCGCGCTGCGGTGGAGGCGGCCGCCCTCACACGCGAGGCGATCGACAAGCGCAACAAGCACGGCGCCACGCCCGACGCGACCTGGGCAAAGGTGAAGTTTGACCGGCAGATCGTTGCAATCGCTCGTGCGGTTGGCGCGACCATGAACTACACGAACGACGATCAACTTGCGAAGCACGCTCGGGCCATCGGTATCACTGCGCTCAAACCGGATGAGTTACCAGAACCGCCCGTGTCGCCGCAGATCGAGATGCAACTCGATCCAGTCGCGCCGGAGCCGCAATCGGACGACGACGCGGAATGAACTGAGCTTAAAAGTGGAACTCAATTGGGGACGCTCCCCCATTTTCGGCTCACCTGCCAAAGATGCGGTCCCAAGCAGATCGTTCGCTTCCGCCAGCTGCGGAAGCCCGCGGAACGAACCCGGACTGGCAGCACCGAGCCAACAGCGGCTGCGGCTGACGGGGTGATGCGGGCCTGGGGCGATGGCGAGAAATTGCGATTTGGATCGGGTCCAGTATGCGTCTACGCGGCTGCCTTGATGGCTGCGGTGTAGGCGTCGAAGGAGGCCCAGAAGCGGCCGCGGATTTCGTCGTTTTCCTGCAGGATCTCGTGCTTTGACGGGCCGATCAGGGCCAGCGTGCCGAGCTTCATGCGCGGGATGAAGTCTTCGATCGCGGGTGTCGAGACGATGGTGTCGCGCCCGGCGGCGGCCATCAGGATCGGCACGCGGATGCGGCTCGGATAATCCGGTTCGGCGAGCATCGCGCACGAGCGCAGCGCTGCACGCATCCAGCCGATGGTGGGTGAGCCCAGCGCCAACTCAGGGGCGGCGACAACGACGGCTGCGGCGCGGGCATAGCGCTCACGGTCGGAGGTGACCTCGTTGGTGTCGAAGGGGATCTGGGCGGTCGGCCCGCGGCCGGCCAGCGGCACGAACGGTGTGGCAAACCCGATGCCGGCGGCGATCTCGACGAAGGCGCGCACGACCGTCTCGGGCAGCTTGAGCTGGGCGGGGGCGATCTGCAGCATCGGCCCGGTGACGATGATGCGCTCGAAGGGGCATTCCGACACGCCCGCGACGCGCACCAGGATATGGCCGCCGAGCGAATGGCCAAGCGCCAGATAGGGGCGCGGCATGGCCGGCATCACCACTTCCTTCATGAACAGGGCAAGGTCGTAGTCATAGTCGCGGAAGTGGCGGACGTGGCCTTTGAGCGGATTGTCGAGCAGGCGCTTGGACCCGCCCTGGCCGCGCAGGTCCATGATGGCGACCGCAAAGCCGCGACGGCGCAGATCGGCGACGGTTTCGAAATACTTCTCGATGAACTCGGTGCGCCCAGGCACCACGACGACGGTGCCGCGGCAGGTGTCCGTCGTCGCGGTCCAACGCGCATAGCGCAGCGGCGTGCCGTCGTAGCCCTGCACGAGGCCAGCCACGGCACCGCTCGGGATCGGATTGCGGGCGAGGGCGACAAGGGTCATGGAAGGGGTCCAGATCAGGCCACGATGCGGATGCATCCAAGGACGATGCGTGCGCGCCGTAAAATGCGATTCGCCATGCAGCGCCTCATGCCTGTATGCCACAGCGCCACGTCGGCGGCCATCGCACGCTGGCGCGGCACACCTTGTCTCCCGCCCGGAAACCACGCCCGATGTCCTCGCCGTCCAGTCCTGAACCAACGCCGACGTCCGATCCCGCGCTCTATCCGTCGCGACCAGCCACCGCCGCCGATCTGGCGCAGATCGAGGCGCTGCACGACGCGGTGTTCGGCCCCGGCGCGCTGACGCGAACGGCCTACCGGGTGCGCGAGGGGCAGCCGCGCCTGACGCCGCAGTGCCGCGTGCTGTTCCGCGACGGCGCGCTGGTGGCGGCAATCCGATTCACGGCCATCCGCATCGGCGGGATTGGGGGAGCGCTGATGCTCGGCCCGCTCGGCGTGGCGGGCGCGCACGCCAACCAGGGCCACGGCCGGCGGTTGATTGCGGAGGGCCTGGCTGCGGCGACGGAGGCGGGCGTGGCGGCCGTGCTGCTGGTCGGCGATCCGGCGTATTACGCGCGCTTCGGATTTCGCCCGGTGCCGCCCGGCCGCATCGAGATGCCGGGGCCGGTCGATCCGCGTCGGCTGCTGCTGGCCGAGTTGGTCGCGGGGGCTGGGGCGGGCCTGAGCGGACGGGTGTCGGGGGGCGCGTGATGCGTGCGCATCGGCAGACTGGTCACGACCTGTAGGGTGCAAGAGCCCACTTCGGGCGTATTGCACCAGGACGGGTGAGGTTTCGGTGTTGGTCAACGCCTTCCGCAACCGGCGCAATACGGCCGAAGGGGCCTATTGCGCCCTACAAGCTGGGCTTCGGCCGGCCACAGTGCAACCTGTTGCATTGCAGGCTGCACCCAGGCCAATCGGGTTGCAAAAGGGATGCTTCTTTTGCGGGGGCGAGCGGCCGAGCGCCTTGCCTTTTTCGCCGCGGCGCGCCACCGCTCAGCGCAGGGTTTCGAACAAGCGTTGGAGGAGGCGGGCGCGGGGCACCAGCGATGAGATGAACAGGTGCTCGGACAGCGTGTGGGCGCCGGCGCCGTCGCAGCCGAGGCCGTCGAGTGTCGCCGTGGTGTGAGCGGTGAAGTTGCCGTCGCTGCCGCCGCCGGTGTGCACGCCATTGAGGTCGATGCCGAGCTCGGCGGCCAAGGTGCGCGTATGCTCGAACAGGGCGCGACCGGCGGATGTTTCCTCGTAGGGCAGACGGTTCATGGCGCCGGTGACGTGGACGCTCGTGTCGGGGCCGTGCGGCGCAAGGCCGGTGAGGCGGCGGTGCATCTCGTCGGCGTCGGCGAGTGTGTTGACGCGCAGATCGATCGTCGCGGTGCAGGTCTGCGGCACGACGTTCTCGGCCGTGCCGCCGCTGATCTGGCCGACGTTGACGGTTATGCCGCGCGCGTAGTCGGTCATCGCTTCGATGGCGATCACCTGCCGCGCCATTTCGACAATGGCGCTGCGGCCGTCGGCGTGACGAACGCCGGAATGGGCGGGGCGGCCGTGCGTCGTGATATCGTAGCGGCCGACGCCTTTGCGGGCGACGACGATCTTGCCGCCGTCGCGCGCGGGCTCGGTAACCAGCACGTATTTGGCGGACGCGGCGGCGCTTTCGATGAGGGCGCGCGAGGTGGGGCTGCCGACCTCTTCGTCCGACGTATAGAGCAGGCGGACCGCCAAGTGCTGGAGCGCCGGATCGGCCGCCACCGCACAATAGGCGGCGTGCGCGAGGTAGGCGCCGCCCTTCATGTCGGAAATGCCGGGGCCATAGGCGCGGTCGCCGTCGATGCGCCAGGGCAGGTCGCGGGCCAACGTGCCCTTGGGGTGCACGGTGTCCAGGTGGCAGAGCACCAGGATGCCGGAGCTGTTGTCGCCGTCGGCACGCCCCCACGGTGAGGTGATGGAGAGGTGATCGCCGCGGCCGTCGCGGCCGGCCACGCGCTCAACGGCGGCGCCGGCTGCGCTGAACTGCGAGGCGACCAAAGTCATCAGACGGTTGACGCCGTCGACATCGGCGGTGTGGCTCTCGATTTCGACCCAAGCACGAATGCCGGCGAGCAACCGCGTCGTTTCTTGTTCCACTTTGGTCTCCCCTTGCAGCACTCGTCACGGCCGCTGAAACGAGTATAAGGCGGACCGCGCACGGTGGCCACGGCAGGAGGATGGATATGGCGAACGGACACGGCATCGGACTGCACGGCGGTTGCGGTACGCAGGCCCAGGCGTTGATGAGTGAGGCCGAGTGGGCCGAGGCGCGGACGCATCTGGCGGACGCGCTGCGCGCAGGCTGGCGGATCCTGGCGGGCGGCGGCCGGGCGCTGGACGCGGTCGAAGCGGCCATCGTGGTGATGGAGGATAGCGTCTATTTCAATGCCGGCTACGGGGCGGCGCTGAACGCGTCGGGCGCGCACGAACTCGAGGCGTCGATCATGGACGGGGCAACGCTGGCCTGCGGCGCGGTGGCCGGCACCAAGCGGGTCAAGAACCCGATCCGCGCCGCGCGGGCGGTGATGGAAAAATCGCCCTCAGTGATGATGGCGACAAGCACGGCGGATGCGTTTGCCGAACGCTGCGGCCTCGACATGGTCGCCAACAGCTACTTCACGACGGAGCGGCGGGTGAAGGCGCTGGCGGCGCTCAGACAGCGCGCCAAGGACGGTAACGCGGCGGCGGCGACAGAGGCCGACAAGCACGGCACGGTCGGCGCGGTGGCGTGCGACGCGAACGGGCACCTCGCGGCGGGCACGTCCACCGGCGGCTTCAATAACAAGCCGGTGGGCCGCATCGGCGACAGCCCGATCATCGGCGCGGGCACGTACGCGCGCGACGGGGTGTGCGCCATCTCCGGCACGGGGCAGGGCGAGTTATTCATCCGCCACGCCGCCGCCTACGACGTGGCCGCGCGCATGATGTATGCCCGGCAATCGCTGACGCAAGCCACGGACGCGCTGGTGCACGAGACGTTCGGCGCGCTCAAAGTCGGTGCCGGCGTGGTGGCCATCGACGGCACGGGCCGCGTGGTGGCGCCGTACAATACGCTCGGCATGTACCGCGGCTGGATCATGGCCGACGGCCGCATCGTGGTGGCGACGCACGCGGAAGAACACGTGATGGGGACGGTTGGGTGAGTGAGACCGCCGGGCCTTTGCTGTGACCGCACCTGCTTTGTTGTCAGTGCCGGCTGCGCGGCCATGCCGGAGGTTTTGGGCCGAGGCCGACGTTTACGCCCAGCTGTATGAGTGCGGGTACTCGCTACGCAACTTTGGCGAGGGCTGAGGTGCGGGTGGCGAGGCGTTGGCGGACGACGTTGATGTGCATGCGGAGATCGTAGAGCTGGCTCGAAAACGCAAGCGGCACGCGGATCTCGCCGACACCCGTCTCGATGGCATCGAGATCCGTCTCGGCCGCTGCCAGCGTGACCGGCGTATCGGCTGCCTTGATCCGCCGCTCCACCGCCTTAAGCCGCCGATACCAAGCCAGCAGGCGCCGCCGGATCGTCCAGTTGTAGGCAGCGGGTGCGAGGCGCGCGAGAGGCAGGAGGATGGACAGCAACGGGATGAGCGCCAGCGCCAGCTGCGTGCCGTGCTCGCTGATGAAGGCTGTCACCGCGAACGGCGCGCCGAACCGCGCGAGGCCCGGCCCGATCGACCGCATCAGCACCGGCAGGTCTTTGCTGGCATGCACAGCGCGCGCCTCGGCCAAGGTTTCAAACTCGCTGTCGCTCGCGGACGGGAACTCGCCGGCGCGGTAGAACAGGATCGGATCGCCGCGCTTGTCGAAGCCGGATTTGGGGTGCCGCAGCACTGCATTGGTGAGCAGCGACACGAGGGCTGGATGCAGGTCCTTGCGCACGACCAGCGCGGCGGTGGTGGCGATCAAGGTGACGTCGGTGTCGGGCGTGGTGGGCGAGAATTCCACCGCGCCTTTGTTCATGACCACCTTGGTCAGATAGGGGAAACGATTGACGTAGGCTTCGGCCTCGCCGGCAAAGTCCATCACGCGGAGTGCGGGATTGCGCAGCAGCTTTTGCACTTTCGGCGATTCCGGCGGCAGCAGCAGGAACGCCACGTCGATCTGGCCGGATATCAACGGCGCGCCGCTGGCGTCGATCTCGTCTTCGATCAGCGTCGCGTTCGCCTTCGTCACTTCGTTGGCGGCCAGCAGGTGCGCCACCACTTTGCGCGCGCCCGAGCGCTTGTCGCCGATGAGCACCTTCTTGCCGGCCATCGCGCGCAGGCTTTCGAGGGTTTCGTCGCGGCGCGTGAACACCCACAGCGGCTCGACGAACAGCCGCCCGACGGACCGCAGGGCTGCGACATCCTTCTCGTGCCACTGGCGATCCTCTTCGGAGGCGAGACGGCCCTGCTGGCCGCCGACGAAGCCGCCTTTGACGAACCCGGCCGTGACGCCGCTGTCGGCATCGACCACCAGCGCCTTCAGCGTGTTGAAGCCATCGAGATCGGGGCGCGTGACGAGGTCGACGCCGAAGCGCACCAGTTCCGGGCGATAGGTCTCGGCCAAATCGTGATAGAGTCCGTCGGCGCCACCGGTGGCGATGACGATGCGGCCTGCGGGGTGGGGATCACGCACCAGCGCCACGAAGGGCCACGCCAGCAGGCCGAGTGCGGCGATGAAGACCGTGACCAAAAGTGTGCGCTTCATGATGTCCCCGCTGTCAGTATCGGCGTTGGTCGCATGATCCTGCAATGCTGTCGCGAGCATTACTGTGGCAAATCTACGAAGGGCGCGCGACAGACCGGCGCGTTGGGCTCGCCGTTTGGCCTCAGCCGTGGCCGGTGAGCATCCATAGCGCAAGCCGGTGCAGGCCGCGTGGCTGGTCGCACAAGGCAGAGGCGCCGGCTTCGCGCAACTCGGCCATCGAGCCGTAGCCCCAGGTGACACCGATCGAGCGGAGGCCGTTTTTCTGCGCGCCGATACAATCGAACTTGCGATCGCCGATCATCAGGGCGTTGGCCGGATCGACGCGTTCGGTTGCGATGATGTGGGCGATCAACTCGGCCTTGTCGTCGCGGCGGCCGTCGAGTTCGGCGCCATGGACGGCGGCGAAGTGGGGCAACAAGCCTTTTTCACGCAGAATGGGGTGGGCGAAGGCGCGGGGCTTGGAGGTGGTCACGATCAAGCGGCAGCCGGCACGCGTCAACGCCGTCAGCGTGTCCTCAATGCCCGGATAGATGGTGCACTGGTACATGGCCGGGGGCCGCGTGCCACCGGCGCCGCCGTAGTTTTCGCGATAGTGGCCGACCGCGTCTTCCACTTGCGCCGGCGGCACGCCGAGCTTGGGAAACGCCGTCCGGAGTGGCGGCCCGATGACCCAATGCAGATCATCGGCTGGCGGAACGGGAAGCGCCAGCGTTGCGAGCGCGTACTGCACCGAGCCGATGATGCCGATCTTGGGGTCGACCAGCGTGCCGTCGAGATCGATCAGAATGTCCATCGCACGCTCCGAGAGCGATGCGTCCGCCCGTGGCGGGTCGACACGCATACGCGCGCCACGATACACGACGCGCCGAGGCGCGACGAGACAACACATTTGCCAAATTCGCAGTGTGGAGGACGCTTGGCGGCAAACGTACTCTCAGGCGGCGTGCGTGCCTCAGGCGGCGCCCTTGGCGCGGTCGGCGGGTGCTTCGAGGTGCGCAACCGTCTTGGCGATCGTCTTGGCGACGATGGGCGACTGCAACGACGTGCCAGCCGGCTTGGTGGAGCGCAGCGCGCTGATGACCGGAGCCGCGGCCGTGCCGGTCGTACGGGCGGCGAGCAGACGCGCCATACGCAAGCCGCGCACGACCACATTGAGACGGCCGGCGCTGCCGTTGACACGGCGCTCAGCGGCCAACGTGCGCAGCAGCCCCGCCTCGTTCAGCAGATCGAGCGGTTGGCCCGAGACGTTGCGCACCGACAGCCTCTTGCCGTTGGCCGACAGGCGCTTGAAGGCGAAGACCATGGCGCCGACGCCGGAGCCGTCGAGGGTCTCGGTGCGCGCCATGTCGATGACCACGTCATCGACGGCGGTCGCCAACACCTCGAAATCCTGGCGGATCGATTTGATGCTTGCCGCGTCGAGACGCTGCGGCGCACGGAAGAGGATCGGCATGGAGGAGGTGCCCACTACAAGTCTGCTGATGATGTCGTTTGATGTCGTTCGGGGGGATCGGCTTGTGCTGTCTCAAATATCGACAACTTACAATGATTTATGAAGGTCCGTTTACAACAGCTTAAAAGATGGTTTCAAGTCACTTTCTTTTAAGTAAGGTTACAATTGTTTCTTCCTGGCGAGAGTAATGCCGGCGATTGGCGACATTCCAAAGTGTGGCGCACCGGCACAGCCAATGCCGCGCGAGGGCCGGTTAAGCGCGTACTATGGCAGCTTGACGACGATAGGCGGCGAGTACCGCGGGCAGCCAGCGATCCTCCGAGAAGTCACGACGGGCTTTGTCCCAACAGGCGCGGCGCAGCGACGCATCATCAGCGGTGACGGCCCGCTGCCAGGCCGCGAGCCCCGCTTCCGCGGCTGCCAGATCGCCGACCGGGAACAGCCAGCCGGTTTTGTGCTCATCGACGACGGAGGGCAGGCCGCCGACCCGGCTTGCAAGCACGGGAATGCCATGCGCCGCCGCCTCCAGTGCTGCCAGCGGCACACCTTCGAAATGGGATGGCATGACGAGCAGTCCGATCCGCCGCCAGACGGCGTCCATGTCGGCGGCGATGCCGTGAAAAATTGCGACACCTGAATAGGTTGCTTCTAATTCGCGGCGCATCGGCCCGTCCCCCCAGATCTGCCAGGAGAGCGCCGTGTCGCCGCGCTGGCGGGCGCGGGCGGCCAGCGCGCAGAACAGATCCGGTGCCTTCTCGGCGCTCAACCGGCCGACGAAGGCCGCAACCTTGGGTGACGGCTCGGCCGATGGTGCCGGCGGCGGCGTGACGTAGCTGGGGATGACGTCGGCTGCGAACGGCAGGCGGCGGCGGATCGTCTCGCTGACGACGATGCGGCCACCAAGGCATGAGGTCCAGTCGTCGAGTGCTTCGTAGGCGCCCACCGGCCAGGGTCCGCGGGCGCCGGAATGAAACGTCGAGACGACCGGCACACCGGCCCAGCGCGCGGCGACACGCCCAAGAATGCCGGCTTTGTAGCCGTGTGTATGCAGCAGTTGAGGTTTGTCCGTTTGCAACGCTTTGACGATGGCGCCGAAGCTGCCGTCCAGGTGGCGATAGGGCAATCCGGCGGCGTCCAGTTGGCGGAGCCACGGGTTGGGGGCCATGAGGCTGCCATGGTCGGCCAGCAAGACGATCTCCACCGGATGGCCGGTGCGGCGCAACCCGTCTGCCAGCGTGGCGATGTGGCGCTCGGCGCCGCCGACGCTGGAGCTGTCGATAAATTGCCAGATCATGGGGTCAGCATCGTCGTGTTCGGAACCGGGTTCGGACGTCCACATGCGGCATGAACGGATGGGGGCGTGCATTGCACGGACGGTGCCAGGGCACGGCTGACACAGGGCCCGGGGAAAGGCCAGGCGGCGGGGAATGGGCGGAGGTCGGCTTTACCATGCGGCAAAGGCGAGTGCAGCCACTGAGTTGTCAATGTGTTATTGTGCCGGTCGAAATGGGACACTTGAGCATTTTCCACCAAAGTGGACACCGGTTTGGTGCAGAAAATGCGACAAACAAAGGGCTAGAGCGCTTTCTTCGATCCAAACCAAGTGGAAAGCGCTCTAGGGCGTCGTGACGCTGGCTGAGCGATACGGCGGCAGCGGGTGTCCATCCGAATTTTCGGCTCCCAGCACAGACGGCTTGGTCGCAGGCTGGATCGGAACAGACTGGGTCGTGACTGACGAGATCAAAATAGATCGGGCGCTGGCATCCCCCATGCAAGGCCAACTCCGCGCACCGGCATGGGCGAGCAACAGCAACCGCTGGCCGTGCAGACCGGCGCAAATTGGTACAAGGCCCGGCCGCTGCCGCAGCCGGATTTGGTTCGACGAGAAAGTGGATACCCGATGCAGTCGCAACGTGTCCTGGCAGCGCTGGCAGCCTTTGGTGCGATGATCCTGGTGGCGCAGGCCGAACAGCGGCGCCGTGCCAACGATGTGGAGACGCGGGCACCAGCCGTGGAGCGCCCGATGGTTGTCGCGGCCGGCGAGACGCGCCAGCCCGTGAGCGTGCAAGCCGCAGCGCCCAGCGTCGCCGTCATGCCCGCACGCATCCCGCAAGTACCGAAAGTACCGGCCGTCGTCCGCGGCACACCGGTGGCCGTGCAAACGCCGACGCAAGGGGGCCTGCGCGAAACCGACCGCCTCGAGATCACCAATGCGGAGCGGATCAGCATCAAGATCCAGGGCCAGACGGAATTATCTGGCGACTATCGCATCAACGACGATCACACCATTTCCGTCCCGGTTGTGGGTCGCGTGTCGGTCGCCGGCCTCGATGCTGCAGGTCTCGAAAAGACCCTGTCGGAGCGGCTGTCCCGCCTGATCGGGCGTGAGGCCTATGTCACGGTCGAAGTCACCGAATACCGGCCGGTCTTCATTTCCGGTTATGTGTCCAAGCCGGGCACAGCGCCGTGGAAACCGGGCATGACCGTGTTGCAGGCGGTGACCGTTTCGGGCGGCACGTTCCGCGGCTCCGACAGCACCGGCGTGGACGGCGCGTCCACCAAGCTGCAACGCACGGTCGAGGATCAGAAGCGCGTGCTGGCGACCATCGCGCGCCTGTCAGCCGAGCAGCAGGGTCGCGACAAGATGGAGATCCCGCCGCGCCTCATCGCGCTCGTCGGTCGCGCGGAAGCCGAAACGCTGATCGAGGCGCAGCTGACCTCGTTCCTCAGCCGCAAAAGCGCGACTGAAGCGCAAGTCAGCGGCTTGAAGCGCGCGGTCGCGCTCGCCAAGCAAGAGATTGACAGCATTGCGGCGCAACGTGCGCGCCTGACAGAGCAGCTGAAGTTTCGCCGCGCGCAGCTGGCGCAATTAAAAGTGCTCTACGACAAGCAGTTCCTGCGCCTCGACCGGCTGACCGAGGAAGAACTCAAGATCGCCGAACTCGAGGAAAAGCTGGCGTCGCTCGGTGTATCGCTGTCGCGCACGCAGGGCGGACTGATCGGCTTTGAGCGCGATCTCGGCAATCTCAGCCAGGACCGCCGCGCGCTGATCGATACGGATCTGCTAAAACTGGAACGCGACGCGGCCCAACTCGAAGTCGAGATCGAGGCGGCGGGTCCGCTGCCGCGCAAGCTGGCCAAGCCGCTGTCGGATGCGGACGCGGCCGGCGCGCCGAAAAAAGACGCCGTGATCTATGAGATCGTGCGGACGGAAGCGGGCGGGCCGCGCACGATCACGGTTGATCGCAACACGCTGGTCAAGCCCGGCGACATGGTGGTGGTCAGCCTGCAGTAGGCGACCAAACCGTGACACTGCTGCACAGTTGGCGTGCGGTCTTGAATTGTCATCCGACACTGATCAAAAAACGCGTTGCAAGTTCCAAGACGAGTTCAATGTCGAGATCGGCAAGCAGATCTGATTCAAATCCCGTGAGGGCGCGCAAAGCTGCGGTCCTGATGCGAGCGAAGGCGGCCGGCCTGTTCGGGCTGGCGCGCAAGCGTTCGGCTGGGGCGTTGCGCATTCTGTGCTATCATGGCGTGTGGCTGGCCGACGACGGGTTTGCCGGCGACAGCATGTTCATGGGTGCGGAGACCTTCCGCCGCCGCCTCGCAATCATCCGCCGCAATGGTTATCCGGTGGTGCCGCTGGCGGATGCGATTGCAGCGCTTGCCGGCGCTGGTCCGGCGCTGCCGCCGGCCTCGGTGGTGATTACCATCGATGACGGCTGGTGGAGCACATTTCACAGCATGCTGCCGGCACTCACCGCGAACGGCATGCCGGCAACCCTCTATTGCGATACGGCCCAGCTGATGGGACGCCAGCCCATTGCGCACGTTATGGCGCGTTATCTGGAGATCGTTGCGGCACATCGCGCGGACCACAACGCAACCGCGGTCGACAACGCAGGCGTTGATGCAGCGCGCATTGAGGCAGCACTTGGCCGCGCGCGCGACCTCACGGCGCCGATGGAGGCGCGCATCGCCGGCTGCCGCGATCTGGCAGCAGCGCTCGGCATCGATCCCACGCCCTATCACGATGCCCGCGCATTCGACTACATGAGCCCGGACAATCTGGCGGCCGCCCATCACGAGGGGCTGGATGTGCAATTGCATACGCACCGCCATACGCTGGGCGACATGAGCCCGGCGTTTGTCGCGCGTGAAATCGCCGACAACCGCCGCGCGCTGTCGGACATTCTCGGCCGTGCGCCGGAGACGTTTCGCCATTTCTGCTATCCGAGTGGGGTGGCGAGCCCGGCGGCCGCGAACGTGCTCGGCGGGCTCGCCCTGGCCAGTTCCACCACGACCCGGCAGGGACTTGCCTGGCCCGGCATGCCGATGCACCTGTTGCCGCGCCTGCTCGACGGCGAGAACATGAGCGAGATCGAATTCGAGGCGGAACTGAGCGGCTTCGGCGACTGGCTGCGCGGCGCGCGCGAAACCGTGCAGCGTCTGCGCGGCGGCCCGCGCGACCCGCTGTCACCCTCATCACTCAGACGAGGCGGGCATGGCAATATCCCCGTTTCCGATCCGGCACGGGGCTGAACCGCGCCGGCTGAAGGCCAAGGCACGAAACTTGTAACGGATAGAGCGGCGACCCCAGAACTCGCCGCAGCACGAGAACAGAAGCTTCCCCCCATGGCCATTGCCACCCTGTCTCAGCTGCGCACCCACGGCTTCGTTAATCGCGAGGCGCTGGCGGCGACGGTCGCGTCGCTGCTGGC
>JANYHP010000219.1 GCA_025359005.1 Hyphomicrobiaceae bacterium
GGGTGGCGAGTATGCTTGGCGCACGCGCGGCGAAGCGCACATGTGGCGACCGCAGACGGTGGCCGATCTGCAGCATGCCGTGCGCGGTACCGATGTCGCCGACGCCAAGGCCGGCAAGGTGCCGGCGAAGTGGCGCGACTATGCCAAGTCGGTCAATGATCAGTCCGAACAGTTGATGACCTTGCGCGGACTGTTCCGTATCAAGAGTGCGGCCGAGATCGGCCGCAAGCCGATCCCGCTCGCCGACGTCGAACCGGCTGCGGTCATCGTCAGGCGGTTCGCGACTGGTGCCATGAGTTACGGCTCGATCAGCCGCGAGGCGCACACCACGCTCGCCATCGCCATGAACTCGATCGGCGGCAAGTCGAACACGGGTGAAGGCGGCGAGGAAAGTGATCGCTACACGCTCCAGCCGAACGGCGACAACATGCGCTCGGCGATCAAGCAGGTGGCGTCTGGCCGCTTCGGTGTCACCACGGAGTATCTCGTCAACTCCGACATGATGCAGATCAAGATGGCGCAAGGCGCCAAGCCCGGCGAAGGCGGCCAGCTGCCCGGCCACAAGGTCGACTTGACGATTGCCAAGGTGCGGCATTCGACGCCCGGTGTCGGCCTCATCTCGCCGCCGCCGCATCACGATATCTATTCGATCGAGGATCTGGCGCAGCTCATCTATGATCTGAAGAACGTCAATCCAAAGGCCGCTGTGTCGGTGAAGCTGGTCTCCGAAGTTGGCGTCGGCACGGTTGCCGCCGGCGTCGCCAAGGCGCGCGCCGATCACGTCACAATCTCGGGCTTCGAGGGTGGGACGGGTGCGTCTCCGCTCACCTCCATCAAGCATGCCGGCAGCCCATGGGAGATTGGCCTCGCGGAAACGCACCAGACGCTGGTCGCCAACCGCCTGCGCTCGCGCATCGCGGTGCAGGTCGACGGCGGCGTGCGCACGGGTCGCGACGTCATCATCGGCGCGTTGCTTGGTGCCGACGAGTTCGGCTTTGCGACCGCCCCGCTGATTGCGGCCGGGTGCATCATGATGCGCAAGTGCCATCTCAACACCTGTCCGGTCGGCGTCGCCACGCAAGACCCCGAACTGCGCAAGAAGTTCCAGGGCAAGCCCGAGCATGTGGTCAATTTCTTCTTCTTCATCGCCGAGGAAGTGCGTGAGCTGATGGCCGAGTTGGGATACGCCAAGTTCGGCGATCTCGTTGGCCAGTCCGACCTGCTGGACACGAACACCGCCATTGGCCACTGGAAGAGCAAGGGGCTCGACTTCACCGGACTGTTCAAGAAGCCGGAGGTGCCAGCAAGCGTCGGCATCAGCCATACCGAGCAGCAGAACCACGGACTCGAAAAGGTGCTCGATCAGGAGTTGATCGCCAAGGCCAAGCCAGCACTGGAAAAGAAGACGCCGGTCAAGATCACGCACACGATCGCCAATCGCGATCGCGCGGCGGGCGCCATGCTGTCGGGTGAAGTCGCGCGCCGCTACGGCCACGCCGGCCTGCCTGAGGACAGCATCCACGTCACGTTGTCGGGGATCGCCGGGCAATCATTCGGGGCCTGGGTCGCGGCGGGCGTCACGCTCGATCTCGTCGGCGAGGCCAACGACTACGTCGGCAAGGGGTTGTCTGGCGGCAAGCTGATCGTGCGGCCCGATCCCACCAGCGGGATCGTGCCGGAAGAGAGCATGATCGTCGGCAACACCGTGCTCTACGGCGCGATCAACGGCGAGGCCTATTTCCGCGGCGTCGCCGGCGAGCGCTTCGCCGTGCGCAACTCGGGGGCGGTGTGCGTTGTCGAAGGAACCGGCGATCATGGCTGCGAATATATGACCGGCGGCGTCGTCGTTGTGCTTGGTCCCACGGGGCGCAACTTTGCGGCCGGCATGAGCGGCGGCATTGCTTATGTGCTCGACGAAGTCGGTGACTTCGAAGCCAAGTGCAATCTCGCTATGATCGAACTGGAGCCGGTTGCGGCCGAAGAAGAGGTGATGAGCAAGCTCGCCAATCAGGGCGGCGATCTGGTCAGCCACGGTTTCGTCGACGTGATGGGCGACATGACCGGCCAGGACGCCGAGCGCCTCCATGCGCTCATCACGCGGCATGCGCACTACACGAATTCCGCCAAGGCCAAGACGATCCTCGCCGACTGGTCCACGTGGCAGACGAAGTTCCGCAAGGTGATGCCGGTCGAATACAAGCGCGCGCTGGCCGAGATGAGCAAGCACCAGGACGCCAACGTCGCCAACGTCGAAAAACTCGACATCGGCGTGCCGAAGGCCAAGGGCAAGTCCAAGTCGAGGGCTGCGGGGTGAGTTCGCCTTGTCTCCGTGAAGGACAGGGCGCGGAGACTTGAGCATTTTCCACCAAAGTAGGCACCGGTTTGGTGCAGAAAATGCGGCAAGCACGGGACCGGAGCGCTTTCCTCAAGATTTAATCAAGGGGAATGCGCTCGAGCAGCCGACAGCCCCAGTCCGAAACGGAAAACACCATGACCCTTGCCGGTTTCGCTGAAACGCCCGAGCCGCCCTATTACGCTGTGATCTTCACCTCGAAGCTCAAGGCGACGGACAGCGGCTATGCATCGATGCTGGAGGCAATGCTGAAGATTGCCGTCGAACAGCCGGGCTTCATCAGCCGTGAGGCCGTGCGCGGACCAGATGGCTTCGGCATCCACGTGATCTATTACAAAGACGAAGCCGCGATCCTGGCATGGCGGCAGCACGAACGTCACGCAGCAGCGCAGAAGATCGGCAAGGAGCGCTGGTACGAGCACTATGAAATGCGCGTCGCCAAAGTAGAACGCGCCTACTCCGGCCCGGAGGGACGCTCATGATCATCCACGGCGATCTGGGCTCGGGCAATTGCCTGAAGGTCAAGTGGACGGCGGAGCATCTGCGCCTGCCCTACACTTGGGTGCCAATTGACATCATGAAGGGCGAGGCCAAGACGGCGGCGTTTCTCGCCATGAACCCGGCTGGGCAGACGCCCGTGGTCGATTTCGGCGGCGGCAAGTTTCTGTCCCAATCCAACGCCATCATTCGCCATCTCGCGCGCGGCACGGCGCTGCTGCCAGATGACGCGTGGACGCAAGCGAAGATCGATGAATGGTTGTTTTGGGAACAATATAGCCACGAGCCAAACGTCGCGACGTGTCGCTTCCACATGCACCCGATGTATCTCGACAAGTCGAAAGAGACGCGCGATCCGGGCAAGGTGGAGCGTGGCGAAAAAGCACTCGGTCTGATGGAACTGCACCTGTCCGCGAATACCTTCCTCGTTGGCGACACCCTCACCATCGCCGACATCGCGCTGCTCGCCTACACGCGCCTGGCCCCCGAAGGCGGGTTCGATCTCGGCCCGCGGCCGCACCTGCGAAAATGGATCGCTACGGCCGAGCAGCATTTGAAACTCACCTGAACCCAATCGACAGCGACCGCATCCGAAAGACAATCCCATGGGCAAGATCACCGGATTTTTGGAAACCGAACGGGCCGAGCGGCCCTATGAGCCGGTGGCCAAGCGCGTCAAAAATTGGAAAGAGTTCGTCGTGCCGCTGGGCGATGCGGCCGTGCAAAGCCAAGCGGCGCGCTGCATGGATTGCGGCATTCCCTATTGCCACAGCGGCCTGCCGGGCACGACACACGGTTGCCCGGTCAACAACCAGATCCCCGACTGGAACGACCTCGTCTATCGCGGGCATTGGCGGCAGGCACTCGACAATCTGCACTCGACCAACAACTTCCCTGAAGTGACCGGCCGCATCTGCCCTGCGCCCTGCGAAGCCTCCTGCACGCTCAACCTCGATGACAAGCCCGTGGCCATCAAGACCATCGAGTGCGCCATCGTCGACAAGGGCTGGGCGGAAGGCTGGATCACCGCGCTGCCGCCGCAAAAGAAAACCGGCAAGACAGTCGCCATCGTCGGCTCGGGTCCCGCGGGCCTTGCTGCCGCCCAGCAGCTTGCGCGCGCCGGTCACGCCGTCACCGTGTACGAGAAGAATGCGCGGCCCGGCGGCCTGATGGTCTACGGCATACCCGACTTCAAAATGGAAAAGACCGTCATCGCGCGGCGTATCACGCAGATGGAAGCCGAGGGCGTGACGTTCATCTGCAATGCCCACGTTGGTGCTACTCACAAAATTGAAGACCTCGAAGCCAAGTACGACGCGGTGCTGCTGGCCGGTGGCGCCGAGAAGGCGCGCGATCTCGTCGTGCCGGGCCGCGACCTGCGCGGCATCCACTTTGCCATGCATTTCCTGCCGCAACAGAATCGCCGCGTCGGCGGTGAAGCGCTCGGCACGGGGACCGACGAGACAGCGGAAGGCCGACACATTGTCGTCATCGGTGGCGGCGACACGGGCTCGGACTGCATCGGCACGTCCATCCGCCAGGGCGCCAAGTCGGTCACTCAGCTGGAAATCATGGACGCGCCTCCGGCGCACGAGAACAAGCAACTGACGTGGCCCCACTGGCCGCTCAGGATGCGAACCTCGTCGTCTCAGGCCGAAGGCGCTAAGCGCGACTTCGCCGTCAATACCAAACGTTTCGAAGGCAAGAACGGCAAGGTTACCAAGCTCGTTTGCGTTCGCGTCGACGAAAAGTTTAAGGAGATCCCTGGTTCGGAGTTCTCGCTCCCCGCCGACATGGTGCTGCTGGCGATGGGCTTCGTGGCGCCTGTGGCCGAGGACATGGTCAGGCAGCTGGGGCTGGAGCTGGACGGCCGCGGCAACGTCAAGGCCGACGACACGGCCTATGCCACGTCGCGCGCAAAGGTGTTTGTGGCTGGTGACATGCGGCGCGGCCAGTCGCTCGTCGTCTGGGCCATCCGCGAAGGTCGCCAGGCCGCGCATGCCATCGATGCCGCCCTGTCGCCGATCTGCCGCAGCGACCTGCCGCGGTAAATGCCAGCGTCGTGCGCATGCGGGGGCGACGCGTCCCTCGACCTTTCGCGCCACACGGCGTTCCTGGCCCCGTCAGTTCGATGGTTTGGAACGCGGGGCGTTTTGCGTGCGCGCGGGCAATTGCATAACGGTCCTGCCCATTGGATCGGAAAACCAGTTGCAGGCCGGCGCGCGTTGGGCTAAGCGAACGGCACGGTGATCGCAGGCGCTATGAGCGTCTCACCGGCCATGCGCGCGTCAGACAAGGACTTATGACTGGTTCTTTGTTTCGGCGCTCAAACGCGTTGGCATGATAGGTTTTCCGCGGTAGCTCAGCGGTAGAGCATCCGACTGTTAATCGGACGGTCGTAGGTTCGAGCCCTACCCGCGGAGCCAATCAAAATCAACACCTTAGGTGCACTCAGGCGGGTCCTGGTTTGGACATGCCTCGTCGGGCGTTTGGCTTTTTGGCGTTGCGCTCACGCCTTTGCCACGGTGGCACACTTTCACCACTCGACGGCGTCGGCAGTCCATGGCAGGTCTTGGCTCCGATTCCCGCGTGAGAGACTGAAGGGCCGAGGCTGGTATGCGGCTATTGACGCCAGGTTCGACGATTGGGCGCCCGGTACGCAGGGTGGTGCTCGCGGTTGCATGTATCCTGACGGCCGGACTTTGCGCTCTCGACACTCCCAGTCGCGCCCAATCACCGGACGAACAAGCGCAGATCGCCAGCGGTTCCGCCTACGTTACTCCGTTCCCGCCCGGCGATATCTACAAGCTGCAAGTCTACGGTGATGGCCTCGCGGAGAACCTGCTGGCCGGCCTCACAGACCAGGGCCGCGCTCTTGACCGTGTCGACTTGCCAAAGAAACATCGAGCGATCCCGCCGTTGGTTCGTACCGAAGCCGAAGATGAAATTCGCGCCGAGGACAGTGCCCGGGAGATCGTCCATATCGCTGCCGTGGTCGTGGGGCTTAACGATCGTGCAAGCCTGCGTGTCCCGGGTGCAAGCGCGCTCAAGTTCGGCACGGCTGAGTGGAAGGAACAATACGGTCGGCGCTTCGACAAGCTGCTGAAGGCCCTGAAGCGCCGCAATATCGCTGTCTACGTCCTCGGCATGCCGCCACTCAGGCGGCAGGATGCCAATAGCGACGCGGAGACGGTCAACGAGATCCTGCTCGAGCGGGCTCAGGCGAACGGCATCCGTTTCATCGAGGTGGCAGAGAGTTTTACCGATGAGAACGGCGCTTTCAGCCAGTTCGGCCCCGATGCCAGTGGTAACCGCGAAAAGTTACGCGACGGGGACGGGGTAGGTTTCACTGCGTCCGGGAATCGAAAGCTCGCCTCACTCCTGGTTGCCGAGGTCAAGCGTGATCTCGCCGCGGCGCGCGCCGAACGTGCGGTGCCGCTCGCAGGTACGGAGGCCGAACAGCGACGCGTAAACCCGGAGAAGGCGGCTGTCGCTGCCTGGAAGGGCGTTGTGAACAAGGACGGCAAAGAGACACGTTCGGCTCAGGCGACCCCAGTCTCGCCAGTCCAAGCGGCCGTGGCTGCCGCGCGCGGCGCCGGTGGTCAAGGTGACCTGAAGGCCGAGAATAGTCGTCTGAGCCTGAAATTCATCGGCATAAATGGGCGTGAAGAGATCGCCACCCTCGATATCGTCCGGCCTCCGGTGGCCGCTGCTGTTATCGCACTGCTGCAACGCAAGGAGACGGCCGAACAGGCGCTGCCATCGTTCGAATTGCTGGTTGACGACGTGGGCGACGGTGTTTCTGTCTCGACAATGGTGACGGCTTTGCCTGAAGCGGCGGGTCTTGGGCGCAGGCGTGGTGCGGCAATCCAGTCGAACTATACGACGGTCTGGGTCAAGGGAGACCGGTTGCCGCCGAAACCTGGCCGGGCCGACGATTTTTCTTGGCCGCGGGTTGACGTGATCGTACTGCCGCCTGCTTCGGCAGCCATCGCGGGGGCGCCAACGGCGTCTGTGCAACGGAAATCACAAATTCCGGAAGTGCAGTTGCAACTGCCGCGCGTCCGCCCGCTGGCCGGGCCGGGCCAAAAGGGCTGACCGGGCTGACGTGTATGCGTCGGACGGTGTTAGGTTGCGGTCCTCGGCAAGTATCGGGACCACTTGATCATGTGCTCGCGCTATAGTCTGACCTCGCCGGCCGAAGCGGTCCGCAGCGCCTTCAGCGTTGTGCGCGGCCATGACTTTCCGCCGCGCTACAATATCGCGCCCACACAACCTGTTTCCATCGTCCGAACTGGCGCCGATAACGTGCGCGAACTGGTACTGGTGCGCTGGGGGCTGATCCCGGGGTGGGTCAAGCAACCCGGTGACTTCGCGACCATCCTCAATGCCCGTGCCGAGACAGCTCTCGAAAAGCCGTCGTTCAAGTCCGCCATGCGCCATCGCCGTTGCCTCGTGCCGGCCGATGCCTTCTACGAGTGGACCGGGCCGGTAGGTGCCAAACAGCCGTATATGATCGCGCGTGCAGGCATGCCCGGCCCTCTTGGCTTTGCTGGCCTTTGGGAGCATTGGATGGGGGCCGACGGCAGCGAGATCGAGACCGTGGCGATCCTCACGGTCGCGGCCAACGCAGCCGTGCTCACGATCCACGATCGCATGCCGGCAATCCTGCCCGAAGCGGCGTTCGATTGCTGGCTCGATATCAAGAACGTCCGCGATCGGGAGGCCTGGGCGCTGCTGCAACCCGCCCCCGACGACCTGCTGGCGCTGACGCCCTTGCAGCCGGCCATCAACAGTTCGCGCGTCGAGGGGGCCGCGCTGCAGACCCCCCTCACGCGCCCGTCCGCCCGGAATCAGCCATCGCCGCCGCAGGGCACGCTTCTTTAACGACGTTTGTTTATCAATGGGTTGCCGATCCATGATCAGCCGACGACAGAGCCATGTCGTCTATTGACCAAGGATTTAAACAGGTATTCGGCCGTCTCGCCAACGTGTTCGGAGTGCGTTACGTTTGGCCTGTCAAGAGTTTGCCTGTTTTGCCACGTATGAATTCTGTGGGTTCGGCGACGGGGCGCGTCTGGCCGCGTTGCGAGCAAGACATCCGACGGGCTTTTCCATGCGGGGCTGCTGGGATGGCTCGGTTCTTGCTGAGTTGGCTTTTGCCGTCAAATCGCGCCGGGGTTCCCGGTGGTGACAAGGCTGCCGGGGCCGAATTGACCCGATAATCGTGCGCCGCCCTTGCGGCGAGGAGACGTGAAGATGGCGTACCGAGGCGAGGACCTGGATCTGCGCGTTACACAAGGGCGCGCGCCGCGCGAGAGCTTTACGACGGTCGAGTTCGGCCTCAATGGAACACGGCCACGTACGCCGTTGGCGAGCGGACGGCCCGACCCCGTCACGATCGACGACACGGTCATGGCCTGTTGCAACCATGCCTACGATATCGCCCAGGCGCACGGCGCCAACGAGGTTCGGCTGGAACATCTCGTCCACGCGCTCACCCGTGTCGAAGCAGCTGCTGATATTCTTGAGGAGCGCGGCATCCGCGAAGCGCATCTGCGCCGTGAAAGTGCCGCCGTGATTGCCTCCGAAATTCCGGTCGGGCTTGCTCACAGCCAGAGTGCTCCGCGGGCGTCTGCCGAATTCGAGGACGTGCTTCGCCGCGCTTCCGATCAGGCGGCTGGCCAAGCTGGCTCACGCGGGGCCACAGTCCACGACCTTCTATGGGTGCTGCTCAACTATAACCGTGAAATTCCGGCAATTGCCCTGTTGCTGCGCCATGCCGCCGGTTGGCAGTCGTGGGATTGGCCGAACCGCGTCAGCCAGCGGGACCAGGTGCGTGACGAGCCGCGGCGCCGCGAGCCAGTCCGCCCGATAGAGCGGCCGGTCGAGCGCGTTGTCGAGCGTCGGCCAAGCCGGCCGGAGCCGCGTGAGCGGACGTCTCCGCCGCCTGCAATGGCCAATGTCGACTCGGTACAGTCACGCCTCGATCAGTTGGATCAGTCACTCCGCGCCTTGCACAGCGAGGTCGCTGCCGATCGCCGCGCGTTGATGGATCTCATGCGCGATCTCCAGCGTGACATGCAGGATCGTCGGGCCGAGACCGGTGGTACCGATATCGGGACCATGGTGGAGCACCTACGTGCCGTTGAAGCCAACGTCGAGGACCGCCTGGGCGACCTGGGGCGGACCGCCGAGGCCTTGAACGACCGGCTCCACTCGCTGGAAAAATCCGTTACCGGCTCGGTCCAGGACGGCGCCCGCAACTGGGGCGCCATCGGGGATCGGCTCAAGAACATCGACAAGGTCGTCGCCGGTGGTTCGAACAATGGGCTTGCCGACCTGGTCACTGGTGAACTCGTCGCCGTCACCGATCAGGTGCGGCAGGTCACCCAGCGGATCGAAACGCTGGAGCGCAATATCGAGGCCCGTCAGTCGGACGGCCAGCGGGTGATGTCCGGCATCAGCGAGCGTCTGCGCAGTCTGGATGAGCAAATGTCGGCCGCGCGTCGCGAGCAACAGTCGCCCGCCGGCATGCAAGGCTTGGTGCAGTCGTTCAGGGGCCAACTCGACCAGAGCCGTCTCGACCTCACCTCTGCCATGGCACAGGTCGTAGAACCGCTGTCAAATCGCGTCCAGCAGCTGGAAAAAACCGTGGACCGCCGTCAGGTCGAAAGTGGTCAGCTTGTTCAGACGCTGGTCGAGCGCGTCACCGGGGTCGATAGCGCCCTGCTTTCGCAAGCCGAGACCAACAAGGTCGATTTTAACGAAATGCAGGATGCGCTCGTCAAGCTCGGGGGCAACCAGCAGACGTTGGCCGGCAATCTCGACCAGTGGCGTCTGGAAAGTGGCGGTGACCTCGGCATCATTTCAAACCGCCTGGAATTGCTTGAGCGCGGCAGCGCCCAGCCGCTTGAAATGCTCACGCAGTTGCAAACCGACATGCAGGCGCTCCAACAGGTCGCCCTTGCCGATTATGATCACAACCGCCGCGGCTTCAAGAACTGGCTGTTCGGCACAGACGATGTGTTCGCCGGCTCCTGGCGTGACGACACCTCCGCCCTCCGGTCCCGTCTCAAACAGCTCCGGGACACTAAGAAGGCGTGACTTGCGGCAGTAGTGTCCTTTTCCAATGCTACTGCAGCGGCCCCGCAAGGCCGCTGCATTTGCTTGAGCGCCAGATAGCCGCCCGCTTGATGCCGTAGTCGCGTGCGTGATAGGCGCGTGGAAACCGGGGCCGCTTGCCTCGCATCGATCCGGGACAACAACCTCATGCGCATGCGTACGACCCGCCGACTTGCTCTTGGTGCAGCGGCGGTGACGCTTGCCGCACCTGCGATCGTGGGGGCGCAAAGTGCAGTCCGGCGCTGGCGTATGGTGACGTCGTGGAACAAGAATCTGCCAGGCCCCGGTGTTTCGGCGGAGCGTCTCGCGCAACGTGTCACCGAAATGAGCCAGGGCGAGATTGCCATCGAGGTGTTTGCCGCCGGGACCATCGTGCCGGCCTTCGGCGTTATGGACGCACTCACCTCCGGCGCGGTCGAGATGGGGCACACTGCGGCGCTGTTCTGGGCGGGCAAGCTGGCGGCTGCCCCACTGTTCACGACCGTACCTTTCGGATTGTCGCCGACGGCGCACATCGGCTGGCTGGCCGGCGGCGGACAGGCCTTGTGGGATGAGCTTTATGCGCCGCTCGGCGTCAAGCCGTTGGTCGGTGGCAACACCGGGCCGTCCGCGGGCGGTTGGTTCAAGCGCGATATTGCCTCGGTAGCCGACTTCAAGGGCCTGCGCATCCGCGCAACGGGATTGGGCGGTGAAGTTTATACGGCGCTTGGCGCGACGGCCATCGCGATCCCGCCAGCCGATACGTATGCGGCGCTCGAACGCGGCGTGATCGATGCGGTGGAGTTGCTCGGCCCTGTCAACGATGCGCCGCTCGGCCTGCAGCGCATTGCGCCGAACTATCTTGTTCCCGGTTTCAACAAGCCAAACGGCGTCAGCGAGACGCTGGTGGCGTTGCCGCTGTGGACCGCGCTTCCCGAGCATCTGCGTGCGATCGTTGCGGCTGCCTGCCAGGCCGAGCACGACGTGGCGCTGGGCGAGGCCGAACTCGCCAACGGTCGTTCTTTGCAGGCGTTGATCGCGCTGGGCGCACGACCGCGCCTGTTGCCCGATGACGTGGTGCTTGCTGCCCGCCCGGTGGCGGCGCAGTTGCTGCAACGCCTTGCGACACGCGACGCCCTCTCAGCGCGGATCGTGGCGAGCTACGCCGAGGCGCTCACCGCCGCGCGCGCCTGGACAGCTGTGTCGATGCTAAAGGGGTGATCACACTTCAATTGCGCGTGCCGACATCGCGGCCCCCAACGGGACTTCCAAGTGGTCGCGCGGAGCCGGCCGGCACGGGCGGTCAGCGGCAGCACCGGTCAAAAGAATTTTGGCCGTCGGCATTACGCGAACTCCGCCCGTTCATAGCCCTGCAGATACAGCAGCGCCGTCAGGTCGCCGTGCACGATGCTCGCGTGGGCTTGCGCCGCCACCACCGGTTTTGCATGAAACGCCACGCCGAGCCCGCTCGCCCCGATCATGGCGAGATCGTTGGCGCCGTCGCCGACTGCCAGCGTGTCGGCCAATGCGAGCCCGCGGGCTGTGGTGAACTCCTGCAAGTTGGCGAGCTTGGCTTCCCTGCCGAGGATCGGCCCGACGACGCTGCCGGTCATGACGCCATCGACGATTTCGAGCGTGTTGGCGCGGTTGGTATCGAAGCCCACAGCCGCCGCGACGCGGCCCGTGAAAAAGGTGAAGCCGCCCGACACCAATGCCGTGAATGCGCCGTGTCGCTTCATCGTCGCGATAAGGGTTCGCCCCCCCGGCATCTCAGTGATGCGTTGGCGATAGACGGCCTCCAGGTCGCTTTCTCTCAGGCCTGCGATCAGCGCCAGCCGCTCGCGCAGTGCCGCTTCGAAGGGCAACTCGCCCCGCATCGCCCGCTCGGTGATGGCGGCGATCTGCGGCTTGATGCCGAGCACATCGGCCATTTCGTCGATGCACTCCTGCTGGATAATCGTTGAGTCCATGTCGGCGATCAGCAGCTTCTTGCGGCGTTGCGTGCCGGGCACGATGTTGATGTCGACCGGGGCGCCGCTCAAGAGATCGCCGCCAATCCCGTCAGTCACGATTGCTGCAAGATCGTCTTCTGAAAGTGCGACGCCACGCGTCACCGGCATTTCCCACGCCTCGCCGGGTGCAAGCCAACGCGACGCGCCACGGGCCCGCGCCGGCAGTAATGTTTCGATTGTCGCCATGGTTGCGGCGTCGAGCGCGTGACTGCCGGGGCGAGCGATAAGGCTTAGAATGAGCTGGGTCATGGCGTCCGACATATCTCGATTTTTGCTGCCGTTCGATAGGTGACCCACTGATCCGTGTGTCACCATGCCCGGCGTTATGTGTCAGAACCTCAGAACGTGGCCATCGCGCGGCGCGACGTCTCCTGCGAGCAGCGAGCGATATACGGCCAGTACCGCATCTGTGCCCTGTTGCTCCACGACATGCACTGACCCGGCGAGCATCGGCTGTGCGGCCTCCCATGCCGCGCCCAGGCGGGCCTGCAATTCTGCCCCGCCCCAATCTGTTGCGCGTTTCTTGATCTGCGCGGGGGCAAAGAACAGCGCCGGTCGCGGACCGGGCAATGCGCCGCCACCGGCAAGCGCCTCCCAGTGTGTTCCGCCGACAGAGCACGAATAGGCGAGGCGGTCGCCGAAATGGGTGTGGATCGCTGTGCGGAGTGCTGCGTCGCCCGACATATCCACGTAGACTGCCGGGATCGTGGCATCGAGTGTCGCGACCTGATCGTAATCGCAGACGTCGTCATACACTCCGAGTTTGCGCGTGAAGGCGACGTTGCGCGCCGACGTCA
>JANYHP010000220.1 GCA_025359005.1 Hyphomicrobiaceae bacterium
CCCGCGCGTGCGCCGCGCCCGCAGCCGGCTCGGCCTCTGCCCCCGGCAGATCATAGCATTTGGGCGCATCGATCGGACGGATCATGAACGGCTGCGTCTGCAAGGGATTTGTGTGCGCGCGACCGGCCGGGAACGTGAAATCGCCCGCAAATCCGTTGCGCTTGAGGATTTCAATCTCGTTGGTGATCATGCAGACGTCGAAGTCGGACGCGTTCAGCGCCCACATGCCGTGCACGAAAAACCAACGGTCGAACGTCAGCCCCGTATCTTCGCGGATTCGCTGCTGCAGCAATTGCAGGCCAAGCTCGAACCGCGCGCGATCCATGGCTGGCGTTGATTCGCGTTGCAGAAAGTCGACCCGGTCTTGCGGCGAGTGCTCGACCTTGGCGGTATAGTTGGTATTTTTGACGAAGTATTCGTGATGGTAATGCGCCTGGATCTCGTGGCGTGACGTGGCGACGAGCGCGCCCATGGCTTCGCGCGCCAAGGTATTATCCTGCGGGCTGGGCATGAAGAACGTCATCTTGTCGCCGGGGACGCCGACGCTGCCGGTGCCCGACCCCATGCGATAATAGACGATGGCGCGGTAGAACAGCGTCAGGCGACGCGCAAAATCGAGCTTGCCTGTCTGCTCAACGAACCTGGCGAGATTATCGGCGTTTTCGCGATTGATGTCGTTCCTGGTGCTGCCACGATAAGACCAGGGCTCGAAATGGTCGGCGTGCAAATACGCCAACTCGCTCACGCCACGCCGCGCCATCGCGTCCCGCAAAACCGCAACCGTCAATTTTGTCGTCGACATGAGTTGGCGTCCTTGAATGGAATAGGTCTTTCAGGGTCAGGCGCTCGGAACGCCGCCAGTCCAAATCTCGCGTAACGTGCTCCGGGCTGAAGCGGCCTCTTTCAGTCGGCCCTATCGCTGGCCTCACGCTCAGGTACGCACGACGATCTCCTGTGCTACGACGGTACCGTCGACACTTGCAATCGACACCAGTATTACGCTGTCGGCGAACTACGCAGCATAAGTTGTATTCGTCGGTTTTTTCTAGCCGTGAAGTCCCCAGAGTGAACACAACACCGTTACCCCATTCTGTGCCGCGCAGGCGGGAACGCAGCGGCTTAAGGCGGCATAGGGGGTTATCCCGGGCCGAGTGACGCCGGACGGTTGCATGGCCGTGCGAACCAAGACATTACGCTGACTGTGAAGGCGTCGCCCTGAAATATCCAGAATTGCGCGCCTGTGGTCAGCCCCATGGGCCGTGCTTAACCCCAGCCACCTCCAAAGTCTCCAGGAGTCTTCATGCTCAGCCGCTTGATGTTCTCCCGTCGGTTCGCTCCGCTGTTCTGGTCGCAATTCTGCTCGGCGCTGAACGACAACTTTCTGAAAAATTCGCTTGGCTTACTGCTGCTGTTTGGCTTCGGTGCCATCGCAGCCTTCGAAGAGGAGACCGCTGCCCTGCTCAACACGCTGGCCGGGGTGGCTTTCATCGCGCCATTCTTCTTCCTGTCGGCACTCGGTGGCGAACTCGCTGACAAATATGACAAGGGCGGTATCGCCTCTGCGGTAAAATTCGCGGAAATTCCGGTGGCCTTGATCGCGGCTGTGGGCTTTTATTTTCACTCCGTGCCCATTATTTTCGCGTCGCTGATCGGCTTCGGCATCATGGGCGCGCTGTTCGGCCCGGTGAAATACGGCATTCTCCCCGAAGCGCTGAAGACACAGGAACTCTCGGCCGGCAATGCGCTCGTCGAGGGCGGCACGTTTCTGGCGATCCTGCTCGGCACGATCGGCGCGGGCCTCGCTATCACCGAAGCCAAGAGCCCAGAATTGATTTGCGCGATCATCATCGGGCTGTCCCTTGTCTGCTGGCTGTCGGCGCGCGCCATTCCGCACGGGGGGCCGGCGGCCCCGGATATTCCGATCACGCGCAACCCGTTGTCGTCAACATTCCGTTTGCTGGCCGAATTGAAATCGGACACCCGGCTGCGGCTTGGCGCGCACTTCTGCTCAGCGTTCTGGCTGATCGGCATCGTCTCGATGGCGCTGCTACCGGTCATCGTCAAACGCAGCTTGGGCGGCGCGCCGCAGGTTTATACCTATGCGCTTTCCGTGTTCGTCGTCGGCATCGCAGTGGGCTCGCTGCTCGCCGCCCGCGCCAGCCACGACCGGCCTAATATCGCGTTGGTACCCATCGGCGCGTTGATTATGGCGCTGGCGGCGGCCGGGCTGGCGGCACTGGCCTATTTCGTCGTCAAGCCAGCCACCGAGGTGCCACTCGGTGATTTCCTCGGCAGCCGCCGCGGTTTGGCGATGGCCGGTCTGCTGTTCGGGCTGGCCATGGGTGGCGGGCTGTTCATCGTGCCGGCGTTTGCCGCCGTGCAAAGCTGGGCACCGGCTGAGCGGCGCGCTCGCATCGTCGCTTCGGTCAATGTCTCGAATGCCGCGTACATGACGTTCGGCGGGGCGGCGCTTGCGGGCCTGCAGGCGCTGGAGGTACCGGTCTGGTTGCTGTTCGCGCTGCTATCGGCCTTCGCGCTCGGTTTAGCCCTTCTCGTCGCTCGCCTCTGGGGTCAGGAGGGCGTCCGTGATATCGGGCGCAGTATCTTTCAATTAGCCTACGACCTGGAGGTCCGTGGTCTGGAACATCTGCCCAAAGAGGGAGAGCCGACCATCATCGCGCCCAACCACGTAAGTTTCCTCGACGCGCCCATGCTGCATTCGGTCTTGCCGGGGCATGCGGTGTTCGCGGTCAACACCGGCATCTCGGAAACGCGCTGGATCAAGCCGTTTCTGCGACTGGTCAAGCACTACGCGCTCGATCCGACCAAGCCGCTCGCCACCCGTGGCCTGGTCAATACGGTGAAATCCGGCCAGACGGTCGTTATCTTCCCA